>VBHV01000196.1 GCA_005881995.1 Chloroflexota bacterium
AGGAATATTCTTAAACGCGTCATCTCAAGACAGGAGCATCAGCATGACCAGTATACCACAGCTAAGTAGGACGCTGAGGAAGTTGTTGTTTGTCGAAGCCAATCAGTTGGCAGCCCAAGCCGGAGTGATCCAACGGCAGCGGGTGTTCTCGGGAGCCAGTCTGTTGCAGCTGTTGGTGTTTGGCTGGCTCAAGCACCCGCAAGCCGGACCCAGTCAACTGGCACGCTTTGCCGGCTCATTGGGTCTGAAGCTGAGTAAACAAGCGGTGGAAGAGCGTTTCACCAGGCTGACCGCCGACTGGCTCTTGGCGGTGCTACAGCGCGGAGTGCAGTTGCTGGTGTGTGCGGAGGCGGTGTCCATTCCGTTGCTGCAACGTTTTACGGCAGTGCTGGTGGAAGATGGTAGCACGATCAGCCTACCGGCGAGCCTCAAGCAGGTGTGGCGTGGCTGTGGGGGGAGTGCCTCAGCAGCGGCGCTCAAACTGACGGTGCGCCTGGATTTGCTGCGAGGCAGCTTGAGTGGCCCGTACGTGCAAGAAGGGCGGCGCCACGAAACGCAGAGTCCCTTGCGCGAGCAGCACATGCCGCGCGGGAGCCTGTGGATCGGGGAGTCTTCAGCTACTTTGCCCTGACGTGGCTCACGCAGTTAGTCAAGCAGGGCGTGTACTTCCTGATGGGCTACAAAGAGCCGGTGATCATGTGGAATGCCCAAGGCGAGCAGGTGGACGTGCTGGACCTGTTGCCCACCGATGGGTCGGAGATGGTAGACATCCCGGTGACCTTAGGAGCGCGCAAGCAGGTGCAGGCGCGCCTGATCGCCAAGCAGATGTCGGAGACCGTGGTTCAGCGGCGGCGCGAGCAGCTCAAAACGCAGGCGCATAAGCAGTGCAAGCCCATCAATCCGCGACAGTGGGAACTGGTGCAGTGGACGATCGTGCTGACCAATGTGCCCCTGAGCATGCTCGCTGCCGCCGAGGCCATGGCTTTGATGCGGGCACGTTGGCAAATTGAACTGCTGTGGAAGTTATGGAAAGACCAGGGCCAGCTCGATGAGTGGCAGACGCAGAACCCACAGCGCATCTTGTGTGAGCTGTATGCCAAACTGCTGGGCATGCTGGTGCAACATTGGCTGCTCTTGCTCTGTTGTTGGGACGACCCCCACCGCTCACTGGTAGGAGCCGTGCAGGTCATCCGCGATCAGGTGCCGACCCTAGTGCATGGCTTGACTGGGCATCTGCCTTTGGGCCAGGCTCTGCACTTGATCAGCGACGCTCTCAAGGGAGGCTGTTCTATTCCCAAGCGCCAGACGCGCTTGAGTACCTCCCATCGGCTGCTGGAGCCGCTTGGCCCCGGCTTACCTTGACGCCTATTGGGCGACCGCAAGGGTGCGCCCCTACCATACACGAAGACCACAAACCCACACATCGTGCGGTGTATGGTAGGGGCGCACCCTTGCGGTCGCCCTGGATCACCTGGTATATCGCTATGCTTGCCCACGAATACCCTTACCTTTTCCAGGGAGTTGCTTCGATGGCTGACATTGTGCCTTTGAACTCCATGGCCAGTTTCAGCGCGGTCTCGTGGGCGACATTTTCGGCGCCGTCGTCGAGTGGGGTCAGTTCTACTTTGCCGTAACGTCGTTCCAGGGCGCGCTGGATAAGGTAGTCGGTGAACCAGGGATTTTTAGGAAGGACCGGGCCGTGCAGGTAGGTGCCATAGACCTGTTTATACCTGGCTCCCTCGAAGCCGTCTTTGCCATTGTTGCCCCAGCCGACGATGACCTTCCCAAGCGGCTGCACATTGTCACCTAGCCAGGTGCGCCCGCTATGATTTTCGTATCCTACGAGTATCTTTTTCCCCACTCCCTCGAGATCGCATGCCATCGCCATGTGGGTCATGAAGCGCGTGCTGCCGCCTTCGGTATAGAAATCGAGCAGGCCCACGCCCTTGAGTTCCGGCCCTTGCGACCGTTTGTAATAGTGGCCAAGCAATTGGAAACCCGCGCATATGCTGAGGAAGACCACGTTGGCCTGTGCCGCTTCGATCAAGGCTGGCCCTTTGAGCTGGATATCGCGTGAAGCCAGTTCCATTTCGCGGTCGGCGGCCCCGTGAATCAGCAGCAGATCATATTTTGTGAAATCGGGGGTTTGCCGGACATAAATCTGCTCGACCTCGCTGGCGATGCCGCGCCATTGGCAGCGCTTCTGTATGGCGTAGAGGTTGCCCCGGTCCGCCGCGACGCTCATCAAGGTAGGATAGAGATGTGCAATTTTGAGAACCATGCCTGTATCTTGAACTTCATTACTCATTCCGATTGCTCCTTAGAAGAAGATATATCATATAGTCTAGCTGTATTACCCGCCAGAGATATTATACTCATGCAATATTAAACGAAGGAATGTGGCTTAAGATACATAAACGGTACCTTGATGGGGCTGCCTGTTGTTGTTTGAAGCAAATGCGGTTCAGATATTACAAGTGAGGTTCAGATAGTATGTGAAGGACAGTGGTATGAAAGAAAGGGAGCATGGATGGGCTTGCCCATCCATGCAAAAGGCGGCAGCTTATTTTATTTTAGATCGGTAGTGACAACGAACCACTTGTTGCCCACACCTTCGCCGTTGGACTGAGCGGGGCCGCTATCGCCCGAGAAGGTGTAGAGAAGATGGCCGTTGTACTCAACCTGGTTGCCGTTCGCTGTCTTTACTACAGTCAGTTTCCCTGGCAGCGAGGTGGAGCTGGTCGGGGTGCCGGAGCCTGTTGCCAGCAGTGGTGGCCAAGCCGAAGCACACCCGCCGAGAGGCATTGGTCAGAACTGTTACTGACTGGCCCTGTACTGTTACGGTCGCTGTCTTGATGAGAGCGCCAGAGCTAGAGCCGTTACCTACAGCCAGATCGGGAGTGCAGACGAACCATTTGCCGCCTACTCCTTCACCGTTGGTCTGAGCCGGGCCGCTGTCACCCGAAAAGGTGTAGAGGAGATGCCCGTTGTAGGCAACCTGGTTACCATTGCCAGATGCCACTACACTCAACATGCCTGGGAGCGAGGTAGCGCTGGTCGGAGTGCCGGAGCCTGTTGCCAACAGCGGCGGCCAGGCCTTAGCACAATTGCCGGTACACGCGGCTTTGGTCGCTGTATCGGGTGTGAAGTAATACAGCGTCTTGCCCGAAGAGGCATCGGTCAGGATGGTTACCGACTGGCCCTTTACTGTGGCTGTCGTTGTCATGACGAGAGCAGCAGCAGTAGTGGGAGTAGTTGCAGCTGGTGTGGGAGTGGTTGCGGCCGGTGTTGGAGTGCTGCCACTCCCGGAGCTTGTGGAATTGCCACAAGCTGCAAGTACCATCATCAATAGAACGAGGATGGTAATGGGAAAGGTACGTCTGAGGTAGGTCATCGCTTGTTTTCCCTTCTGATATCAGTCCAAATAGGCATTTGCCGACATGCCTCTAGTGATTAATACAGAAGCGAGTTACAATAGATCCCTTAAACACAGCAGATTCACCGTTGGGCAAGAAGAAAAAGAATCATGGCCTGTGGAGGTAGCCCAAGTAGCTTCACTTCCTTGAGGGCGACGAGGCGATCTCGGCTCTGTGTGTCCGTGGCCTTGTAGACTGAACCAAAGCCGCCTGCGCCAATCCTGGCAATGATGTGGTAACGATTCTCGAACAGTGTGTGGGGGAGCAACTCTGCTGGAATGGGGGTCTGTTGGGTAGAGAGAGGCTGATTACACGCGAAGCAGGAGTGCGCGTGTGTTTCATTGCATGCACCGCAAATTGTGCAGTAGAGAGAAGAGGTGAGGACCACGGCGCTTGCTCCTTCACTCGCTCGCGCATCAAGATAGACACTGCACTGTTAATCAGAAGAACAAAGCTCCGAAATATTCTTTCTACAATTGGAGCCAAATCGCCGATATTTCTCAGAGCATCACCCTTCACTCTCGAAATGGCCAGCACATGACCCCCGCGCACAAGTATATATTGCGCCGCGTAGATGGCTACCAGATCAAGCTGGACAACACCACGAAAAACATCGGCGAACTGGGGCAGTTCGTCGCGCAGGAACCAGTCTTGCGCGCCATGCAAGCGATCCGAGTCGGTCAGACCCTCACGTTCGCCCAGTTCAGCATCAACCAGCAAATCGTGACGGGGAGGGCTTTAGCTCAGCTGTCCTGGTGGGGGAACAACGCCTAGCTGCTGGAGTGCACTGAGCCGATCAGCCAGACCCCAGTGTTCCACCATCTGGCCATTCGCGATACGGAAGATGTTGATCGCCATCACCGTGATTGGCTTGCCTCTCGGATGGATACTCGCGAAAGCACCCTGCTGCGTGCCACGAAAGCTCACGCGGGCTATCACCTTGTCTCCCTCAGCCAGGAGATCCTCCACGGTGACTTTCACATCAGGGAAAGCGTTGAGGTGCAGACCCAGGAACTGGCTCGGTCCTTGAGGCAGGCCTGCTGGCACGGTGTGATTGACCGCATTGGGGGAGACGAACTGGTCTAGCGCGGCCAGGTTCTTCTGATTAATGACCTCATCATAAAATCGCTGAACAAGAGCTTTGTTATCATCTGTTGTCATCGGGTATCCTCTCTTCTGTGTATCCATGTGCAGGTGATCTTGATGCCTCGATCTGCTGAGAAGGTAGAAGTCTCTGGTGAGGATCACTTCGCCTTTGAAATGGAAGTTGATGCTACCTCTAGATGCTTCCTCGCTCCTCCTATCTGAGGGCATGGCTTTCGAAACGGTGTGATCCCTTCTCACGCTCCGTCTTCGGCAAAATCCAGGTTTCCCGCTTTCTCTGGCAAGTCGTCGTGCCCCTCATGGGATGTAGTCGGCACCTCAGCCCCAACCTCTTCGAACTGAACTTCGCTTAACCATGCCTGCCCTTTCCCTGTGAGCAGGATACCGAAAGCAATAGCAACGCTTTCCTGAGGCACATCTAAGACCACTTCATACTTTTGCCAGTCGGTTGTACCTTTGATCGGCCTGTTCTGCATGTTATCGAAACTGAGCGACCTGTGCTGCGGACCGTCAACGCGCATCCACAACCCTGCCCAAGCTTCAATGCCTTCCGACTTCACAAAGGCAGAAAAGCGCATGCGTTTGTTTATATAGTCGTTGGCCTTAAACATTTGCATCATCGTGCCAAATCCTCTCGGTTCGGCTACTTTGGCCTTCAGGTACCCACTGTTCTTGCCGTTGCGGACCGCGTTCGCGTCAATCCCTAGCTCATAGTCTCGAGGATCGCTGCCAGCCATAAACCAACTTTTCATAACTCTCTCCTCTGTTCTTTATATGGTATTTCTACTGTCATAGTTGATAGCAACAGGTCATTACCCTTTAGGCACGGGTTCAATATGGACAAATTGTACTTGACAGTTTAAACAGCTCAAAGCACAACCGATAATGCGGCGAAACGCCTCAAGAAGTCATTTGATACGTTTGACTCTCAACAAGTGTCAAGTTCATTTGTACCGTGCCTTACCTACAAGAACAACGTTGAGGAAAGCTCTTTTTCACCCCAAAGGATGGAGAGCCCCCGAAAACCGAGAGTAGACAAAGGCCATAATAGGGGTTACAATGGATAACGCATTCCGACACTTTGACAGGCATGTCAGTTTCTAGTAAAAGGATGATCTTTGGCATCATCCAATAGACAGGGGAGTTTGCGCATGAGCAAGATTAAGATGCGCTGCACCACCTGCGGCAAGTGGTTTCAGTCGGCAAATGCGAAAGAAGTAACTTGCCCCGATTGTGTGCAGAAGGCCAGAAAAGAGAAGTTGGCAGCGAAGAATGCGCCGCCACCAGTGAACAAAACTCCGGGAACAGGGTGGGCAACCAGACCAACCATCACGTCCAAAGTTGCCTCCCTCCCCTGCTTCACGCGATACACGGGATACGCGCGGCGGCCAGGAGCCATCCGGCAATCGCGGCCCCGGCGGCTATCGTGACCGGGATGAGCGTGGCCCTGGCGGTTATCGTGATCGCGGCCCCGGCGGCTATCGTGACCGGGATGAGCGTGGTTCCGGTCCTGGCGGCTATCGTGATCGCGGCCCCGGTGGCTATCGCGACCGTGATGAACGCGGCCCTGGAGGATACCGGGAAGGAGGCAATCGCGGCCCCGGTGGCTATCGCGTCGGAGGCCCTGGCACATTAGATACCCCCGGATATCGTCCGCGCCAGCCGATGGAAGGCGGTTTTGGTCGCGGTCCCCAGGGCCAGCGTCCTGGCGGACCCGGTGAGCAGCGTCCCGAAGGGAGAAAAGGCCCCAGGCCGGTGAAGGAGAAGAGGCCAGCGACTCCACCGAAACCCAAGCGCGAGAAGATTCCGCCTCCCACTCCATTTGTGCCAACGCCGGAGCAGGTTGCGCAGATTGAGGCGCGCTACCAGGAACTGGCAACGCCACAGGAATTCGATGGCATTCGCACGCAGATTTCCAAGGAACTCTCGATACCTAAGAAGGCTGTTAAGAAGGTCATCCAGGAGTTCCGCGAGCGAAATCAGATCCCAAGCTGGTGGGAAGTGCAGACCTACAAGGGTGACAGCGAAGAACTGGAGAAAATTAAGGCTGCCTACGAACCCTATCTGCCCGTACCGGCTATTGGCATCCATAAGAAGATCGCCGAGGAACTCGGATTCAAGGCTGGGGAGGTTTACCAGGCTATTAAAGCGATACGCCTGGAAATGAACCTGCCGCAGTTCAACGATCCAGCTCTACATGCCGAGGAACTGGCGGCGAAAAACAACCAGGAAGCTTCAAAGCAGCAAGCCGAAACTGGCGAAACCAGTGAAGCTGGTCAGGCCGAAACCGGCCAGGTTAGCGAAACTAGTGAGGCGAGTGAAACCGGTGAAACCAGCCAGGCCGGTGAACCTAGCCAAACCGTTGCGGATGCCGCTGTAGCCGAGGATTCTAAACCAGCTTCCGATGAGGCCCCGGTTGTAACTGAAGCGGCTCAGACTCCGGTAGAAGTGGCTGTTTCTTCTGCTACTGACGAGAACGCTGCGGCAGAAAATAAAGAAAATAGTTAGAGGACTCGTATGGAGAACTGCCTGTTCTGTAAGATTGTAGAAGGCCAGATCCCGGCGAAGATCGTGTACCAGGATGCGGATGTTGTGGCGTTTGAGGACCTCAATCCGCAGGCGCCGCAGCATGTCCTGTTTATACCACGACGCCATATCGCCTCGATGACCGACCTGACGATGGAGGATGGCCCAGTTCTCGCAAGCATCTTTGTGGCTGCCAGCAAAGTAGCGCGCGAGCGGGGTATTGCCGAAAGCGGCTTCCGTTTCGTCACGAATGTTGGACCAGATGCTGGACAAAGCGTCTTTCACCTGCACTTTCACCTGCTGGGAGGCCGCAAACTAGGCTGGCCACCGGGTTAAGATTTGTTTGCAGGGGATGGCGATGCGTATTGCGATTGACTACACCGCAGCTACCAGGCAGGCAGCAGGTATCGGGAACTACGTGCGCAGCTTAGTGGATGCTATGCTCGCGCAGGATGACACAAACCAGTATACGTTGCTCACCAGCGGACGCCCTCCACGAGAGCGTCCGTTTCCTAGTGCGGAGAATGTGCGCGGGCGCAGCCTTATCATCCCTGACCGCTACCTGAATGTTCTCTGGTATCGCTGGCGACTGCCAATTTCCGCTACCTTCTTTACCGGGCAGGTTGATATCTATCATGGCCCTGATTTCGTTCTGCCACCCCTAAATGGCAAGTTACGCAAAGTCGTCACGGTGCATGACCTCGCCTTCCTAGAGCATCCCGAATACGCCGTTCCCGAACTGGCTGCCTATCTCAAGAAGGTCGTCCCCGAAGCGGTAGAGGCTGCCGATGTCGTCGCCTCCGTTTCGCAGACCACGCGCCAGACCTTGATCGAACATTTCCAGACGCCGCCGGAGAAGATTACGCTCGTCCCCAATGGCATTCGTGCCTACTTCCGGCGTATCACAGACCCGGTGCTATTAGAGGCGACACGCCACAAGTTTGGTTTGAAAAGCCCCCTCGTGCTTGGCGTCGGTACACAGGAGCCGCGCAAGAATCACCTGGGCCTGATCAAAGCCTTTCACAAAGCTGTGAGCACGGGCAACAAAAGCACGCGGCCGGCCATGCTCGCGCTCGCCGGTGGTTCCGGCTGGCTCTACGAGGAAACCGAACAAATCGTCGCGGAGCTCAAGCTGGAGAAAAAAGTGCGCTTCCTGGGCCGTGTCAGCGATCTGGAATTGATGATGCTCTATAGTCTGGCCGATGTGTTTGTCTTTCCCTCGTTCTACGAAGGCTTTGGCGTGCCCCCGTTGGAGGCGATGGCCTGCGGCACACCCGTTATTACCTCGAATACCTCTTCCCTGCCAGAGGTTGTCGGTGACGCTGCTATCATGGTTAACCCACACAAGATCAACGAAATCGCCAGCGCCATCAATCGCGTGTTAGAGAATAAACAACTACAAGAAGATTTGCGTCAGAAAGGATATACGCGGGCGGCACACTTCACCTGGGTCCGTTCCGCGCAAAAAATGCTTTCTATCTATACACAGCTCTATGAAGGAAAGACCCAATTTAATGACGAGGTAGAAGAATTTCTATGAGAATAGGTATCAACGCGCTCTTTTTTCGTTTTCTCACCACCGGCAGTGGTCAATATCTCACACACCTGCTCAAGGCGCTGGCCGAAGTTGACGAGGAGAATGAGTATTTCCTGCTGGGACCTGATCCTTTGCCGACGGAGTTGCCAGGGCAGGGGCAAGCCCAGCCCGTACCCTATACGGAGGGCGACATTGACGGAGGACCAGGGCGGGGGCAAGCCCAGCCCGTACCCTATACGGAGGGGGATGGCGACCGCTTTCGGTATTTGAGAACGCCTATGCCTAATTTTGCACGGCGGCGCGCCACTACGGAGAAGCTGGTGTGGGAACAATTCACTGCTCCGGCTGGGGCGCGTAAAGCGGAGGTGGATCTTTATCACGTTCCCTATTTCGCGCCGCCCTATTTCCCACGAACGCCTTCGGTCATCACCATTCATGATGTCATTCCGCTGCGCCTGCGGGTCTATCGAACGAGTCCCCGCATGAAAGCGTATTTACAACTGGTCGCACGCGCCGCTCATAAAGCGACGCTCATTATCACGGTTTCGCAGCATGCCAAGCAGGATATAATCGATGCCTTGAAGTTGCCCGCCGAAAGGATTCGCGTCATCTACGAGGCCGCCGGAGAAGAATACCAGCCCGTCACTGACCCCGAAACGCT
>VBHV01000757.1:0-306 GCA_005881995.1 Chloroflexota bacterium
TTTAGCTCTCTCGTCTCCGGCCTCTTCGGCATCGTTCCCTACGCGCCGTATGTTTCCTCGTTCGGCTTTTTGCGCACGACGCGCATCTTCAACCGTGCGCCTTTCCTGCTTGGCGCGGCGCTGTTCATCCTGCTCGGCCTGATCCCGGCACTCGGCCAGTTGTTCGCCTCGCTGCCGGTGAGCGTGGGCGATGCTGTGCTGTTCGTGGCCTATTTGCAATTGTTCGGCTCCGGCCTGAGCCAGTTGGAAGGGATGAAGTTCACGTTCAAGACGATCTATCGTATCGCACTGCCTGTGCTGCTTGGC
>VBHV01000757.1:347-1866 GCA_005881995.1 Chloroflexota bacterium
TTCAGTTCGCGATTCGCTGGGAGCGTTTTGAGAACCCTTCTTGACAGCCTTGCAGGTGTAACCGCCCGCTGTTCATTTGACATCTTGTCCCCGTTATGGCTATTTGGCACACCTATTCAGAAAAGCGAAACATGGAATGGTCCAGTCACTGTGCTGGTCGATGAATCGTAATTACTATGTCCATTTCCCTTTCTTTGAAGTAAGGAAGGGGTTTGGTTAAAGGTATAGATCGCTCCGTTAATGCAGCAGCAAGGGAGCGAAGTTACTCTGAAGAATCCTCGTGCAGTGATGAGGATTCGGTTGACAGTGAGACAGATCTTCGATCATACGGAAAGTGAAAGAAAGGAAGAAAACATGACCGGAAAAGACCTTGTAATTGCCTGGCTCAATGATGCTCATGGCATGGAGAATGCACTCGTTCAGATCCTGGAACACCAGATCAAGGATGCAAAGGACTACCCGCAGGTGCAGGCCAAGCTTCAGCAGCACCTGGAGCAGACCCGGCGGCATGCCGAGCTAGTAAAAGGCTGCGTCGAGAACCTGGGCGGTAAAACGTCCACGATGAAGACTGGCATGGCGACTCTCTTTGGCCAGATGCAGGCCCTCTCAACAGGGGCAGCAAAGGACGAGATGGTGAAAAACGCGCTGGCCGATTACGCGGCCGAGAACTTCGAGGTGGCTTCCTATACGGCGCTCGTTCGTGCAGCCCAGGAACTGGGTGACCTGCAGACGGCCAGGGTATGCCAGCAGATTCTACAGGAGGATGAGGAGATGGCACTCTGGCTGCGGCAAAATCTCCCCACACTGGTGCAACAGACCTTGCTACAGCTGACCGCATAGCATGGCCGGAGAGATTCTCTATCACAAGCATACTTCCCCGGATGTGGAATGAGGAAGGTGCTTGAGCAGGAACGCCACCTTTCAATGTGATAAGGTGGCGTCCTTATTTATTAGAAGAAAGAGTCTTCTGAGAAAGAAGCCCTTGCGCTCGATATTTACCTCTTCCAGACATTGATTCAGAGCGGCAGAGCTTTCCGAGCTGTGTCCCACTCCGCCCAAAAAGGGTAAGGCTGAAACTTGTCGATGCAAAGTCGCTCAGTTCAGGCATCGTTATTCTCTCCTACCAACCAGCAGGAAAGAAAGAGAAAAAATAACAAATAAGATACATACTCATCCGCGTCGCATCTAGAAAGCAAGCGAACGAACGAAAGTGCATCGAGGCTTGTTGAAACGAGCCCTTTTCACGCCGGATGCCGCATCACTGTCATGCGCTGGCTGTGCACGTCTGCTGCGCTCCTGATCCGACGAGAAATGCTTGCGATCGCGTTCCGGTCGCTGCTCGCCGCTCTGCTCCTGTATTCGCGAAGCCTCTGGACTCGCGAGCGGTGGGGTCACAAGAGCTTTCTCGTCAATAGGGAGCCGCTACAAGGCAACTGCCTGCCCTAAATTGCGCGCCATACGCCGCCATTTGGGGACATCTGATGGCACCAGCAGCGTAATCGCCTTGCCCTGTCGTCCC
>VBHV01000447.1 GCA_005881995.1 Chloroflexota bacterium
TCACCCCCGCTCAGTTCGTTGAAGATGCGCCCGGCGAGCGGCGAAATATCGGCGGCCTGCAAAGCATGCTCGACGATGCGCTGATCCTCTTTTGTGCGCGTTCCAAGCAGGTTGAGGTAGGGAGTGCGCCCCAGGTTCACCATCTGCTCAACAGTAAAGGCAAAGGGCATATGCAATTCCTGGGGGACAACAGCCACGCGGCGGGCGATACCGCGCCTCCCCCAGGTCTGCAAATCCTTTCCTTCCAGCAGAATCGTTCCCTGTTGTGGATGCAGCACCCCGCTAATTAGGCGCAGCAACGTGGTCTTACCCGAACCGTTTGGCCCTAACAACCCGACCATTTCACCCCCGCGCACCTGCATATGCACATCATATAAAAGCGGCTGGCGGTCATAACCAAAGGCGATGCCCTGAACATCCAAAAGAGGTGGGGATTTCGGTTCGTCTACCATCGATATGCTCGCTTGTTGCTTCTGAGCAAGAATAGGAAGAAAGGTGCGCCGACGAGCGCGGTGAAGACGCCGACGGGTAAAACGGCGGGCGCGATCACGACGCGCGCAAGCAGGTCGGCCAGGATAAGGAAAATCGCGCCTGCGAGCGCCGAGGCCGGGATGAGCAGGCGATGACGCGGGCCAAATAACAGGCGTATGACATGCGGCACCACCAACCCGACAAAGCCTATCAGCCCACTGATCGAGACAGCCGCCGCCGTTAACAGCGACCCGACCATAATGATGAGCAACTTATAGCGCTCGACATGCAATCCCAGGTAAGCCGCGCTTTCTTCGCCCAGCCCGAAGGCGTCGAGCACACCTGAGAACAGCAGCGAAAACGCGATGCCTACCAGGATAATAGACCCGACGATCACAACCGGCGACCAGGTCGTCACAGCAACCCCGCCGGAGAGCCAGCTAAACAGACCCTGTAATCCAACTAGCGCATGTGGACTCAGTGTCAGGAGCAGGGTTTGAAAGGCCACCAGGACAGAGTTGATCACTACCCCGGCCAGCAGCAAAGTAACAACCGGCGTCTGTCCACCGACGCGCGCTAAGGCATACACAAAGAGGACGGTGATCATCGCGCCCACGAAAGCCAGGACAGGTGTTAACGGAAAGTAGGTACCATAGATGGTATCATACGGCAAGACAAAGGCGATGGCAGCCCCAAACGCCGCGCCTGATGACGTACCGATGAGATAGGGATCGGCCAGGGGATTGCGCAGCATGCCCTGGAAGAGTACCCCGGCAACAGATAGGCCCGCGCCAACCAGCCCCGTGCCGATCACCACAGGCAGCCGCAGTTGCAACACAATCAGTTCCGTAGCGGGGTCCCACTGCCGCGCAAAATGGAACACGCCCGTACTATTGAGCAATATCTGTGCAATGATGCCGATGGGAATAGAGGTCGAGCCAAAACTGACGGCCAGGAAAATAGCTGCCAGCAGCGCAACCCCTAATGCTATCAAGATGAGAGATGCGGGTATGGTCTGGATGGTTGCGCGCCATGATTTCCAGGGTGTGTAAACGGTTTTTGTAGGGGCGCGATTCATCGCGCCCTCGTTCCCGAATCGGCAACCCAGGAGGGCGCGATGAATCGCGCCCCTACAAATGTATACCTTCTTTTCTTGAAGCAATGCATGATTGCATCCTCTGTGTTATGCATTACATTGTTCCGCTGCAATAACCCGGCAACACGCTCGGAAAGTGTGTGGGGTGAATAATTTGCGCCAGACATTGCAACCCCTCAACCAGGCGCGGGTCGAGCCGCCCGATGATGTTGGGGTTAATGCGATAGAACTGGTGTAACTTGAGCGTATTGAAACTACTCCAGTTGGGACGCTTATACACTGTGTTGACGTTGTCACTACACGTGAAAGAAGTAGTGTCAAATTCGGCGTTTACCTGGTTTACTGGCCTTCCGTACAGTTGACAAGAAAGGGGCTGAGGATGATACTACAGGTGATGGAGAGAAGCCAGCACATACGCATTCTTACACTTGGATTAAAGGATTTTCTGGTAAATGACCATAGAGAAAGATTTCTTCCGGCAGGTGATGGGCCAGTTCCCAACAGGCGTGACGGTCGTGACTACTGCGGCTACAGAGGGACTGTCCGGCCTGACCGTCAACTCTTTTACCTCGGTTTCGCTCGAGCCACCATTAGTATTGATCTGTGTTGATTTGAAAAGCCATACCCTCCCCTTTCTGCGCGCAAGCGGGTTCTTCGCGGTAAACTTCCTGACCAGTGAGCAAGAAGCGCTCTCACGTTGTTTCGCGACCACCTCAGCCGAACGTTATGAGTATTTTTGTCACGCTCCCTACCATAGCGCCGCGACAGGTTCGCCCATCCTGGATGGTGTGCTGGCATTCATCGATGCGCGCATTGTAGCCGAATACCCCGGTGGCGATCACGCCGTTTTCCTGGGCCAGGTGGAAGCGATGGGAACCGAAGGCAAGGTACTCTTTCTGCCGGATGCACAAAGGGCAAACAGCACCTTAACAGAATGGGAAGAGTACAATTCAGGCAACACCAACAGTGCGCGCGGCAAAGATGCGAAGATGCCGCTTGCCTATTACCGGGGACAATATCGACACGTGGCTCGCGATTATCAACGACCAAGCCTGGCAGCCTACTATGACGAAGACTTCGAGTGAAGACCTGGCAATGCAGCAGAAGCAGCGAGAGGTAGCCATCGCGCAATTACAACAGCGTATACGCGCATGCCGACTCTGTGAAGAACATGGCTATATTCCAAAGGCCCAACCGCTGACAAGTGGGCGCGCCAGCGACCGTATCATGGTAATTGGCCAGGCGCCGGGGCATCGCTCCGTCGCCAACGGGAGGTCGTTCAGTGGACCTGGGGGTCGCATACTACAAAAATGGCTGGAACAGGCAGGCTTTCCACCGGGCTATCTCCATTCCCACGCTTACCTCAGTTCGCTGACGCACTGCGACCCTGGACGCAATCCACGAGGCGATGGCGATAGACGACCTTCTCCCCAGGAAGTCGCCCTGTGCAGACCATTTTTAGAGGCTGAATTACAACTGTTACAGCCAAAAGTGGTCTTGCTGGTAGGATCAATGGCCATTGAGACGTTCTGCGGCAAGGTGAAGTTAGAGGATGTGATTGGCACCTATCAAGAGCGGGATGGGATGCTGTTTCTGCCACTGCCACATCCATCCGGCGTAAGCAGGTGGCTGCTTGACCCGGCGCATAAAGCATTACACCGGCGTGCGCTGGAGATACTGGCAGAATGGCGTACAGCCTACAAGTTAGATGAAGATATAGACAAGTAGCTCAATGCTTGCTCAGTCCTCTTCCGCCTTCTTATGCATATGGTATTCGTACACACCCTTCTTGAGGGTGCCGAGCGCCAATGTTGCACACGTCGGGCGCGTCATCACCAGTTCACGGCCCAGTTGCTCGATCAAGTCTTCAAAGCTCAGTTTTTCGACTTCTTCAGCCGTCATGCCCTGGGAGATTTCCGTGACGTAGGACGCGGCGGCGCTGCTAATGGTGCAGCCTTCGCCCTCCCAGTTCACGGCTTCGAGCTTGCCGTCTTGATTAAAACGCGCGTGCATAGTGATTAGATCCGCGCATCCAGGATTGCCACCGGTAAGGCTCACATCCGGGTGCTCAAGTGGCCCGTAGTTGCGCGGGTTTTCGTAATGATCCATTAAAAATTCAATAGCTTCTTGACGATCCATAGATTGATTTTCTCCAGTTGCGAGCCAGGGCAGGGGCGGTGCCTGGCTCGTACCCTATACAAAGCACAACACCACCAGGGCAGGGGCGAGCCCAGCCCGTACCCTGCTACGAAAAGGTTCACCCAAGTCGTATAGGGTACGGGCTGGGCTCGCCCCTGCCCTGGCTTATGTTTAGGGTTTCTCGATGGGGGCGCGCACCAGGTTGCCCCACTCTGTCCATGAGCCGTCATAGTTGCGAACCTGGGGATAACCGAGCAGGTTGGTTAACACGAACCAGGTATGGGCAGAACGCTCACCGATGCGGCAGTAGGTGATGACATCCTTGTCGGGCGTGATGTCTTTCCCACCGTAAATCTGGCGCAGTTCTTCCGCCGATTTGAAGGTGCCATCGGGGTTGGCGGCGGTGGCCCAGGGGATGCTCTTGGCGGTCGGGATGTGCCCGCCGCGGGATGCTCCCTCCTGTGGGTAGTTCACCATGTGCAACAGTTCACCGGTATATTCCTGCGGAGAACGCACATCGATCAGGCGGCGATTGGGGTCTTTCAGGCCATTGAAGACATCATCGCGGTACGCACGTATCGACTCATTCCTGGGCTGCGCGTGATAGGTGGTTGCTTGAAAATGCGGTATCTCTTTGGTCAGTTGCCTGCCTTCAGCTTCCCACTTCTGGCGCCCACCGTTCATGATCTTCATGTTGTTGTTACCAAACATGCTGAACAGCCAGAACGTATAACTGGCATACCAGTTGTTCTTGTCGCCATACAGGACAATCGTTGTATCGTTGCCGATACCCCAGCGGCTCATGAGTTTTTCAAAGCCCTGCTGGTCGATGAAGTCGCGCGTCACGGGGTCCTGTACATCGACATGCCAGTCGAGCTTCAAGGCTCCGGGTACATGACCGACTTCATACAACAACACGTCTTCTGATGCCTCGATGATCCGCACATTTGGGTCGTTCAGGTGATCGGCAACCCAACTTGTCTCTACTAAGAACTCAGGATGCGCATAACCCGACCCCGCGCTTTGAGACGAGGTTGCAGTTTCTGTTCCAGACATACTTAAATACCTCCCTACAGTCAGGTGGAACTTATTCACAAACCGGCTAATGCCTGGTTCGTGAGAACAAAGTAACGAGTAGCGCGCCTCGCGCTGTCTCGTCATTGATAACAATGTTGATCCGGTTTATATTCTACTAGCCAACTCGGAATTAAGCAAGTAGGAATTTCTATAAAGGTGTGCGTAGGATTTTTGCACACCAGTCCAGTAGGGACAAGGGGCGGTGTAGGGCGGATGTGGGGGCCTTGTGCTTGTCCTTGCCGGGAATGGCGATTCCATAGGGTATCCATTCTGTCCATTGGCAGGCATCCCAACAGGACGGGGACAAGCACAAGGCCACACCTTACCCTTCCACACCTTGTCCCTACGAGAACGGCATCCCTTG
>VBHV01000448.1 GCA_005881995.1 Chloroflexota bacterium
CTGGCGGTCGCGCAGCACAATATGCCCGATATCACCAACGCCAAGGCCATCCACAAACACATTCCCGCACGTCACGTGATCGGTCACTTTGATCGATTCCGGCGTCACTTCGACGATGTCGCCATCTTCCGCGACGACGATGTGATCTTCAGAAATGCCGAGCGAATAGGCCAGTTTCGCGTGCAGGATCAATTGACGGTACTCACCGTGCACCGGCATGACGTAGGTAGGGCGCAGCAAGTTGAGCATGAGCTTCAACTCTTCCTGGGCGGCATGGCCGGATACATGCACCATGGCGACGGATTGGTAGTAGACCTCCGCGCCCTGGCGGAACAGGTTGTTAATGGTGCGGTTCACCATCTTTTCATTGCCCGGAACGGGTGTTGCCGAAAGAATGACGCTGTCGTTTTGCTGGATACGTACCATGCGATGATCCTGGTTAGCGATGCGCGTCAGGGCCGAAGTCGGCTCCCCCTGGCTTCCCGTGCAAATGATGACCACGCGCTCCGGCGGAAACTTATTGATATCCTCGGCGCGAATCAACATGCTTTTGGGAATTTTCAAGTAGCCAAGCTCAATCGCCATTTGCACATTATTCACCATGCTGCGGCCAACCAGCGCGACCACCCGTTCATAGCGTGTGGCTGTATCTATCACCTGCTGCACCCGCGAGAGCAGCGAGGCAAAGGTGGCTATAATGATACGCCCGGGCGCGTTGGCGAAAATCTTATCGAACGAGTCGTTGATGACGCGCTCGGACGGCGTATAGCCAGGTGTTTCGACGCGCGTACTATCACCCATCATCACCAACACTCCTGCATTGCCCAGGCGGGCCAGCGCGCCAAAATCGGCGGGTCGTCCATCTGTCGGTGTATGGTCGAACTTATAATCGCCCGTATGCACGATGGTGCCGATGGGTGTATGGATGGCAAGGGCGACGGCATCGGGAACGCTGTGGTTCACGCGCACAATTTCGACGAGGCATTTCCCGGCGGACACCTGGTCACCCGGCGTCACTACGTTGATTGCAACCTTTTCGAGCAGCTTATGCTCCTTGAGCTTGACCTGAATAAGTCCCTGGGTCAGGCGAGTAGCGTAGATGGGTGGGAAATCGAGCATTGGCAAGACATAGGGTAGGCTGCCAATATGGTCTTCGTGACCGTGCGTAATAAAGATGCCGCGAATGCGTTGCTTTTTGTCGTTGAGGTAGCTCGTATCGGGGATAACCAGGTCAGCGCCAAACATTTCATCGTCGGGGAACATCAACCCCGCATCAATAATGATGATGTCGTCACCATACTCTACCACCATCATATTCTTTCCGACTTCTCCCAGCCCTCCAAGCGGGATCAGCCGAACTTGTTCTGTTGTCAAAGTATAAAAAACCTCCTCACTACATCTTTCCTATGTAGCGTTACTATGCATTTGTTTTGTTGTTTTTCGATCTATCTTCACTTCTGTCTGCGCCTCAGAAGTAAAAGCCAAAGTATATGTTGAAAATTATGTCCTATTATGCCATTTAAAGTGTACCATATAGACAGAGAAATGGCAAGCTCATAATCTGGCTTTGCAACACCTCTCAACGTTCACGTGCTCTTCTATAGAACACATAAAAAACCGGCCTGCTGCGCAGCAGGCCGGTTTTTTATGTGAAAAACATTACCTCATCGCAACCAGGTCAGCCGCGAGCTTCGCCGCATCGAAGCTTCCCCAGCCCGTCGCCATGTCATAATTCTGCGTGACGGGATAGGCCCCACCATTGAAGCCCAGTTCATCGTTGTTCGAGGGACCGCCGGAATTGCTCGGCGTGATATCATGGAAATCACTGCCATAATGCGACCCGCTGGCGATCTTGTAAATCGCTGGATTCAGGAAGCCCAGTAGCCCTTTCCCCTGCTTGGCCGCCTGCTCGTTGGCCAGCGCGATCATCGCCGCCCACATGGGAGCCGCCGCCGAGGTGCCGCCCACCGTTATCCAACCTCCACTGGTACCGCCAGTAATGCCGCCACTACCGCTACATGACGAACCAGCCGTGCAATACACCGGATAGCCCGTCGCCGGGTCGGCGTCCAGTGAGACATCCGGTACCTCGCGCATCCCATTTGAGTACGAGTTCTGCACGCCTGGACCGGTCTGCCAGGACGGCTGCTTCCAGAACTGGCTGATGCCGCCGCCACTCGCGCCACCCAGGAAACCGCCATTCCATACCGTCTCAGAGGCATAGCTGTTGTCGGCATTCAGCGTAAGATTCGAACCGCCCACACCTGTCACAAAGGGCTGCGCGGCTGGATCATCGGCGTTGAGCGAGGTATCGAAGCTGCCGCCTGATAACCCCTGGAAGCAGGTGGAACTTCCGCTGTCGCCTGACGCCACCAGAATGGTCTGACCCTGCGTAGCAGCCTGCTGGAAGAACTGGTTTTCCTGGGTGACCTCCTGCTGGCCCATGTTCTTCTCGCAATCGCCCCAACTGACGCTAATCACAGGAGTGCGATCCTTGACGATGCGCGCAAACTCGTCGTTGTAGCCCTGTGTGGTATTCGGAGCTTCATAGACCACCAGTTTGGCGAGATTGGGAGCCTGGCTCACAATCATCTCGATGTCGAGTTCGACTTCGATCGCGCCCGCGCCGGGCTGTCCATTAAAGCCATCCAGGATCACATTTTGCAGGGGCACGTTGCCGCCACCGAAACACTGGGCATAGGCCTGGATATCGCTCTGCGAGTAGCCATCCAGTTCAAAGACGCCGACGGTCTGGCCTTCGCCATGTAAGCCCGCATTATGCAAGGCATCATAGTTGTAGGCCTTAGAAAACTGGCTCGGAATGTAAGCGACCTGGCTTCCTCCGCCGAAGATACCGCCACCGCCGCCGCTGCCGCTGCCTGGAGCGGGACAGTTTGCATCCGCGTTGGGGCTGGTTGCCGGGGCATTTTGCGAGAGGATGGGCGGATGATAGAACCGGTTGGCATTGTCCAGGCCGCTAATCGAGACGACATTTGAGGCAAGATACGCCGGAAGCGTCGGCAGTGTCGCGTTGGAGAAGAACGAGCGCCCATCAGGTAGCGAGTAGTCATTGATGGTCACGCTAAAGACCTGTTCCGCCAGCGATTCCGGCCCACTGAAATCAATCAAAGTGGGATAGGTCTGTGTCACTGTGAAGCCCTGCTGCGTAAGATAGCCAATGACTGCCTGCCGCTGATCAGCCGACGGAGCAAATTGCTGAGCAAACTGGTCAGGCGTCAAGAACTGGTGATAGTTAGGAGATGCTGGATCATACAATTCCGAGAGCAACGCACTTAATTGCTCCCGGTTACGCAGCGCAAGGCCAACACTCATTTGCAAGGTACGACTGGTGGTCGTATCGTTTCCCTGCAGCTGGCTGAAGTGTAACAAAGGGGGAAGGCCGCCGATGCCCATCGGCTGCATTTGCGCGTCCGCTTGCGCGGAATGAACGTGGAGAAAACGACTGGGGATAAATATACCGCCCAGTACTAAAATAAATAAGAGACCTACAATTACGCCTACTTTTTTGCGCACGATGACCTCCATTCTCAAGACAGGACAGTTCCGTCTGCTTGAAAGAACGCTATCGCACGTATAAATCGGAGATTTTAGGACGGGAGATTTTCGATGGGAACAGGCTCCACGCTGTCCGCGAGGGCGAAGCCGAAGATGCGCGAGAAGAAATAGAGTTCAGCTTCCAACGTACGTCGAATATTTTCAGCGCGCCGGAAACCATGCCCCTCACCCTCATACGTAATATACGCAACCGGCAATTGCTTGGCACGCAGCGCGTCAACCATCATCTGCGCCTGGTTCGGCGGAACAGCCTTATCTTCCAGCCCGTGAAAGAAGATCACCGGACAGGAGAGACGCTCTGTAAAGTGGATGGGTGAACGTTGCCAGTACAGGTCGCGCCGCTCAGGATACGGACCGACCAGGCGATCGGTATAGCGCGACTCGAATTTATGGGTATCCCTTGCCAGCATCTCCAG
>VBHV01000449.1 GCA_005881995.1 Chloroflexota bacterium
CCAGCGTGGAGGATCGGAGCTGCCGCTGCACTGCAGGCCTTTTCAGGTAACTGGTGGGGAAGGCGCTGCTCTTCGTTGAGGTTGTCAATCGCTGCTGAACGACAGGATTGGACGACGTATCCAGCGAGCGACTCGGCCCCAAAGAATCGCTTGCGCAGTTCCATCGGCTCTCTCGTAGGAGAAGCTCCCAGCCCGATATACTCACGAAGGCAACGAACGATATTTCCCTGGTAAGGGGCCAGGCATCGCACGACGCTGATGTCCAGGCCAACACCGTTGGAGGCAAGGTGCCTATGGGCCTCATATAAAACTGCGCTGCAGATCGACCAGCAACGCTGAAGATCAGTACTGGTGGCGTAGAGATCAAGGACGTGGTTATAGAAAGTGATCGGGATAGCGTCCGGTGACACTTCGTCGGGAAGAGAGGGAAAGGTGCCGAGTTCTTCAGCAAGGAAGGGACGGAGTTGAGGAACGACTTCAAGCAACCGCTGCTGCAGTGGTCCACGTGGAGTGGCTTCGTTGCGAATCCAGCGCGTCAGCGTGAGCGGATTGACGCCCAAAGCGGCGGTGATCCGCCGTCGCTCTTGAGGACTCTGAATGACCTCTGCAAGCAGGGCACGCCACGTTTGTGTTTCTGACATGTTCTATTCAGTTCTCCTCGACGATTTATACATCAGAAGTGTATCACAGCAATACAATCCTGACAAGCCTTTCATGGAGGTGTGATCGTTATCAGGTTGGCGAAACTGATGTATACTTTTTACTGGCGAATCAAACACATGCATAGAATATCATAACATTGAGTGTTGCGTCAGGCTGGCTCTAGCAGCAAGGTTGTTGATAGAGTCTCCGCGCGCACCATGCTGGGGGCGGAAGGCGAGTCATGGTATTTGTGCAGTACCTCGTTGCTCACGCGAGCAATGGTCGCTTCATCGGTCACAGGCACCGCGTGAACTGCAAGACGTTGTCCATCTACGTGTATCGCGCCCTCCGGGTTTGCCGTGATCTCCTGGTACCAGCGACCATTGCGGCCACGCACAGAGCGGATATACACCTGGTTGTTATCGACCATCACCCAGATAATGGTACGGTGCGTTCGCCCTGGGATAGTAACCGAACGGGTTTCAATTTCAATTTCTTCAGTGTTCGCAAGCTGGTTCAGCACGTTTGCGTCAAATTGCTTCGGCATAAGGTTCTCCTCTCGGAATGTATAAAAACCTAGCGCTGGATCAGTTTCTGCAATTGGAGAATGGTATTCCAATTTCTTCCTGTTCCTATGGTTTTCAGCTTTTTCTCAATCAAGGTAAGGGACAGTTTTGAGCGTCCAATGCCATTGGGATAATAGACAAACAATTCCTGGCCGATGAGGCAGAGTTCTTCAGGGCCGACATACGTCTTCTGGAGATCTTCCATTGCTGTACTCTCAGGGTGGGTCGCTAGAAATAGGACGACCATCAACTTTGGTTCCTTCATCGTTTGGTTCTGAAATGGATTGTTATCAATTATATCTTGTAACTCGGCTGAAGTTCGAACCATGACTTTCACTTGAAAGCCGAATTTTTTGGCAAAGCCATCCTCAATTTGCCTCGGGAGTTGAGCCAGGTCGGCTTCATCACTGCTAAATACCACGTTTCCGCTCTGAATATAGGTGACGACATCCTTTAATCCCAGGGCTTCATGCAGTTCTTTGAGTTCATTCATCGGTACCGTCTGGTGACCGCCAACATTGATGCCACGGAATAGCGACACATACCTGGTCATTTGTCTAACTCCTTCATATATGGTGTTCTCGGTTTGATCACCGACAAACATTATACCAATCCTCCTGGTCAAAAGAAATCCATGGCTGAGAACATCCAGTCTTTACAAAGGAACAATCGGTGAGCAAGCAAGGGGACTTCTTTTAAACAGCAAAAGGGGCAAGGGAATATTCCCTCGCCCCGTTGAGACAGGTACTGATGGAATAGGCTTCATCCGCAACGCAATGCTGGTGAAGCAAGCCCGCGGCTACGTGTGCGCCTCAAAGGGCTGAGGATCGCCGATCCTCCCATCGGACCAGGCCATGTAGAGCTTGAGGCCCGTGTAGGTGGGACCGCCAGCTGTGGCGATAACGTAGTTATCCGTGTAGTCCCCAAAGTTCGGGACGATGTCTGAAGAGACGGCATTCCAATCAGAGGAATGGATGGTTACCAGTGTATTGCTCCCCGACCTGCTGCCCAGGCGTGGATTGAGCTGCAACGCCGCAAAAACGTTGGTAACAGCCGTATTTGGTGAGCTGCGACTGTACCAGGAGACATTGATGTTGCCGTTCTGGTCGGAGTTACGCAGACCCGGCATGAAATGCCAGCCGTTGCTTTCCGTACTGAGCCGTACTGGCGCTGTCTGAACGCCACTGAGCGTCCCCAGCTTGAAACTCTGCAAGAGAATGTCACCCGCCGGATGGAAGCGCGTGTCATTCCAGACCATGCTCACAGTTCCCGCGTTGTCGCTCACCGCCAGGCGCGGAAAGTCATTCATGGGAAAGCGGTTGTAGCCCGGGATCATTGCGAGTTACATCGAGTTGATGCTCACTGCATTTCTATTGAGGTTTTTGGGCTTGCAGGACGAAGTAGGAGTGAGCGTCAGACACGAGAAAGGCACGAAGTTCATCACGTTCTGAATCGCTTCAGAGGCGGTGGCACGCCACGTACACGTCGCCGGTCTTCACGTCTACAGCCGGGTACGCCCCCTCGTTCTCACATCCATTCGCGTCGGGTGTGGCCACGACGAGGGAGGGAGGAGCAGGATGGGTCTGCGAGCCGAGAACGCCGTTGAAGCAGACGGGCGCCCCCGCCGTGCCGCCTGCAGGCCCGGTGCCACCGGTCGGTGTACCGATGTCGCAGACCGCCAGTTCGACCGTGGCAGTTTGCGTGAAGGTGACCGGATTGAAAACGAACTCGGTGAATGTCGCATACAGCCTCCCGCGGGCCGGGTCAATCGAGAGGAAATCTTTATCGAGGAATCCGCAGAAGATGAAGCCGGATTGAGTGGGGCACATCGAACTGGAGGCAATGATAATGGGTTGGCTACAGCTGATCAACGCCGACGATCCGCTCCCAGTCGCCTTACAGGCTGCCATGGCTATATGCGAGCGCTGGTCAGCAGTGGCGCTGATGGGGTCGAACAGGCTGCTTACGTAGAAGTAAGTGGTTCCACCGGGTCGCCATGTTTCGACACTTGGGTCGCCCTCATAGAGCGTGTTTTTGCAATTGCTGTTGGGTAGGCCACCCTGGTCCATGAAGGAACTACCACCGTTGGCTGAGAAGCCGAAACCCGTCAATTCCTCCTTGTTCATGGGTGAGGGGCATGGAGAGAAAAACCCGGTGGAATCATTCCACCCCTCAACGACATAAGGCCCCTCGCCAGCAATGGAGGTTTCCGACTGCCCAAAGGCCTGCGCACCAGCGGGAGAGACATCCTCGTGAGGATTGGCCGCATCGACATTTGTGCCAACGGAATTGCTTTGGCCTCCTGGGCTTCCGTTGCCATTAGGTTGTGAACCAAAGCAAAACATCTGAGCGCCCGACGAGGCCTGATACGTCTTGCCAAGATTCTGACAGAAAGCGCTCCTGGTTGTGATACCGCCTGCTGCACGGGCAGTAGGTACCTGTACGAATGAGGCTACCAGCGCCACCGTCATAAAAAGCGCGCTGACCAGGGCTGTCAACGTAAATACGGGGTTTGCTCGAACTGAACCTTTCATGTAAGTTACTCCTCATCGACAATGCAGACAACACTACGCTACTCTAAAGAAAGGGCGGCTAATCTGCAATAACGGGAACCTACAGAAGACACACTACAAGCAACACAGAGGAGACGAAAGATTGAACGGTTGCACGGGAATTTAGCAGGTCTAAAGGTACTAGTTTCTATGTATCATGTCAAGGTATCAGAATAGTTTTGAGAAAGGTATGTTTTTGGTAGAGGTAGCTAAATCAGATGAAGGAATTTGTACATACTTACGTTACACTTACGATTGTAGAGCTTGCCATGAAAGATAGGGCCTTTCATATGGTTGAGGTGTTTCTGGTGGTCGTGTTCGCCAATAGCGACCAGGAAACCCTGTGAAACTCCAGGAAAGTCTCTTACTAAATGGGTGTTTATATCTCACGATACTATATACAATCTGCTCAATGGCACGCTCCTCAGTGGCTCCATCCCGATCTTCTCGCCGTTAATCGTCACTTCATGCGTGACCGAGTGAACGTGTACAGGCGGCATAACATTATTGAAAAGCATGTCTTTCTTACCAACGCTGCGCGTTTGTCGCACGGGCTGGAGCTGTCGATTGCCCTTTAAACGTTTGCCGAGGCCTGCATCGAGCGAAGCCTGTGAGACAAAGGTGATGGAGAGCGCGCCAGCAGCCGAACCTCTGCCGCCAAAGAGCGGGCCATAGATTTGTGGCTCTGCGCCCTCAACCGCCGCGTTACCGTCGCCGAGCGCGCCCCAGGCGGGCATACCGCCTTTGATGACCATGTTGGGCTTGACTCCGAAGAACTTTGGTCGCCACAGTACCATGTCGGCCAGTTTTCCTGGTTCCAATGTCCCTACGTGCTGTGACAGGCCATGGGCGATGGCCGGATTGATGGTGTATTTGGCGAGGTAGCGTAGTACACGCTCGTTTGCGTCTGCATCTTCCACTTCCGATTGTGCCTGAGCCTGCATGGCGTGGGCCATCTGCCAGGTGCGCTGGATGGTTTCGCCTATGCGTCCCATGCCGAGCGAATCCGAGGCGGTGATGCTGATGGCTCCCAGGTCGTGCAGCGGCGTTTCCGCGGCCATGGTTGTTGGGCGGATGCGGTGGCGAGCGGCCAGGATATCCTCTGGGAAGGCCGGGTTCAGGCCATGCACCGCCATAATCATCTTAAAATGCTCGGCCGGTGTGTGGATGGTGAAAGGTATGGTTGGGTTGGTTGAGGAAGGGATCACGTTGGGCTGCGCCACAATCTCCAGTAGATCATACGGACCGCCGCCTGCCCCTTCCGCGTGGTAGGCATGGACGGCGCGCCCGTTGATCGCCGCGATGGTATCACTCAGTTCAGCCGCTTCGTTCAAGCCATCGGTATGCATCGCCACTGCCACATCCATCTGTTCAGCAACCGAGAGACAGCAGTCGATCACGGCGGGGAAGGCTCCCAGGTCTTCGTGGATTTTCAACCCGCCCGCGCCAGCCTCGATGCTCTCTATTAATCCCTGTGGGCGGCTGCTGCACCCGCGTGCCAGGAAACAGACGTTGATGGGCACATCTTCAAAGGTCTCGAACATGCGCTGCAAGAAGAAGGCCGGATTGACGCCCACGTTCCACATCGGCCCCGCGTCCATCGCTACGAAGGTGGTGATGCCCGATGAAAGCGCCGTCGCAAACAGGCGCGGGCTCAGCAGGTGTACGTGGCTATCGATGCCGCCAGGAGTAACGATCAACCCATCACAGGGCAAGACGGCGGTGCTGGTACCGATCAAGAGGTCAATGTTCTCACACATATCGGGATTGCCTGCGCGCCCGATGCCGGCGATACGCCCCTCTTTGACGCCGATGTTGCCCTTGAGAACCCCCAGTATGGGATCGAGAATAATGGCGTTGGTGAGGACAAGATCAAGCTCGCTTTCTCTTCCCATCCGCGAGTTTGCCATCAGCCCATCGCGCACCGTTTTGCCGAATCCGGCCAGCACCTCGTCACCATAGGAGGTGTAGTCGCGTTCGATGCGGATGTACAGGTTGGTGTCGCCCAGGCGTAGCATGTCGCCCGTCGTAAGTCCATAGCGAGCGTGGTAGTCTGCGCGGCTCATTTCAAAGGGCAAAGTCGCACCTCCTTCGTCTCGCCTGGTTCCCAGCGCAGCGCTCCGCCCGCCGGAATATCGAGGTGATGCCCCTTTGCCAGTTCGCGGTCAAACTCCATGCGCGCGTTGATCTCCCAAAACGGCATATGCGACGTGATCTGCACCAGGTGATCGGAGGTATTGGTTACAGTAAGCGTGATGGTGGACTTGCCAGCGTTGATGGTGATAGAGTCTGGCGAAGACGCGGGAATAATGCGCGCTGGCTCAGTGGACACCGCGCTCGTTCGCCGTATAGGGTTCTGTAAGACGACCAGTTTGGTGCCGTCATCGAAAAGCGCTTCGACGTAGAGGGCCTTTGCCAGTTCCGCAACGCCCTCCATTACCTCGTCCTCGCTGAGCAATTGCATGCCGTGTGCGACCACTTCGTCGAAGGTGCGCCCGGCGCGAGCTTCCTCCATCACTTCATCAGTGATGAGCGCGACCGCTTCGGGGTAGTTGAGTTTGATACCCCTGGCTATGCGTCTGCGGGCGAGTTCGGCCAGGGTGAAGATAGTGAGGCGGTCCTGTTCTTTTGGAGTCAGTTTCATAAATATCTCCTGGTCTGAAGACGGTGTCTTGCTTTATTA
>VBHV01000450.1 GCA_005881995.1 Chloroflexota bacterium
GAGGACCGAGATGGCTGGACCGCTGGTGAGCCAGTTGGCCTGCCCAGGCCACCGCTGGATAGCTACGTCCAGAAAGGAGAAGCGCTGACAGCATCTAAGCGCGAAGCCGCCCCCAAGATGAGTGTTCCCATCTCTTTTCAAGAGAGATGAAGATCCCAGGGAGACCACCTGGTAGCTAGACCGCGGGTGCACGCCTGGTAACAGGTGCAGCCAAGCGGCCCTAATGATCTAACGGCTTGTTCACACACATTCTCTATCCTTGTTTGTGGAATGGTGAAATGATAACGGCGTATATAACCCGTTTTGAGTATCTTCGCGGCGCGGACAAGAAGCATAGCCCTGCGGCTCTAGCAGAGCCACTGTTTGCTCGAAACGCTTCGTCCTGGCTGGTCTCGGCAAAATTGAGGTAATTGTAACGACTGCATGCAGTGTAATAGAAGAAGTAACTAGAAAAAGAACCAACTACCGTTTAGTTGGTTCTTTTTATTACTTCCTGCTTCAACTTCTCCTGCGCCATCTGCGCGCCAACAACAATCCGATAGCTGCGCCGATACCAATTCCAATGGCCATCGTTCGCTGCCGTCTCCGCGCTCCCACCATATCGCGCTTTGGTAGCTCGTACAGCCCACCCGCTCGATAAGCCTGGTCCAGCAGCTCCACCGGGTGAACCACGTCGATATCCATCCCGCGCTGGCGAGCTCCCAGGCCAATTTGCATCATGCAGCCAGGATTGCCGGTCGCGATGAAATGCGCGCCCGTTGCCGCGATATTGTTCATCTTGCGTTCCAACAGTTGCGACGCCATCTCCTGGTTGGTGATATTGTAGATACCCGCGCTGCCACAACACCAGTCGGACTCCTTCAGAGTAACCAGCGTCAGGCCCGGTATCGCTTTCAATAGCTCGCGCGGCTGTTGCTTCACCTTCTGCCCATGAAAGAGGTGGCAGGCATCGTGATAGGCCACGTTAAACTTCACCTCGCCCATCTCACGATTCAATTCAATGCCTGCCAGGAACTCGCTCACGTCTTTCACTTTGGCGCTGAAAGCCTCAGCACGAGTCGCGTACAGGGCATCATCGCGCAGAAGATGGCCATATTCCTTCAAATTGGAGCCGCACCCGGCGGAGTTGATGATAATCACATCACAATCGTATGGCTCGAACACATCGATGTTTTGACATGCCAGTTGTCTGCCTCGTTCCGCTTCACCCGCGTGAACGTGCAAAGCTCCGCAGCACTGCTGCCGTGGAGGAGTAATGACCTCGCAGCCATTGGCGGTCAGCACCCGGATGGTTGCCTCGTTGATATCGCGATACACCTGGTCCATAATGCAGCCGCTCACAAACCCGACGCGGAGACGTTTTTTCCCCAGGGCTGGCGTGATCTCCGGCAAGAGTCGCGGCAACAGATCACCGCTCGCTGGAGGCATAAGCTCTTCAGGGGTTTTGAGTTTACCCTGCAATGGCGATGGCAGAGCATTCACGGCGTCAAGCAAACCTGTTCTGCGCGCAAGCGCTTGTAAACCGCTTCTCTGGTAGACCTTGAGTCCAGCAAATACCAGCGATGTCACCAGGCGTGATGGCAGCATCAGGTCGAAGAAGAAACGCCGCAGCAATCGCTCGGTGGGTGATTCGAGATGAGGGGATCTGCCCTCGTCTCTGTGCAGCGGATATTGCTCGCTACCCTCCGGTTCGGGAAGCTCCTGCATATGTCCATCGAACAGGGGAGTTTGCGCTACCTCCATCTGGATCTGTTCGCGCGCTGCCTCGATCAGCTTGCCGAATTGCACGCCGGAGGGGCAGGCGGTTTCACATGCCCGGCAGCCCAGGCAGCAGTACATATGCTCCACAAATTCGGGAGAAATCTCCATGCGTCCCTCGGCCACCGCCTGCATCTGGTAAATACGCCCGCGCGGGGAATCCATTTCTACGCCCAGCACCGCATAGGTTGGGCATGTCGGAAGGCAGAAGCCGCAGTGAATACACTGGCGCATCAAATCGTAGGTATGCGTTTGACGCCGCAGTGGCCCCTCGCTCGGGGGTGAAATTTGCCGCAACTGTACATTTCGTGCATCAAGTGACATGGCTACCTCCCAGTAGAGTAGTTAGACTATCTCGAACGTGGTTGAGCAGTGATAACAGTAACTTCCTGGCGATTATGAAACAACTGTTTAGCCTGTACGATAGCAAAATGCCGGCCAAGAATTTGCAGCGCCTCTTTCAAGTTCCTCGACGGGTCAATGTCGAGAGTGGCGTGTGGCAGCTTGAGCGAGCTGATCATGAAGCCCTCGGGACGCAGGCAAGCACCCGCCTCTACGAGCAGGCGCGCGGCTTCACGCGCATCCATTCGCATATCATTGGTGATCAGATCGAACTTTTTGTGCCTTTTGAGCGCGTCTGCGAGATACGCCTCGGCATAAATACGATAGTGTTCCAGCCGCGCCTCTTTCTGTAGACGCGGGTCGAGTTTCGCCGGGTCGATGGCCACAACGTGCATGCCTGACAGCAATAGTAAGCGTGTCCACCCGCCGGGAGCCGCGCCAAGATCGAGCGCCGTGCCTTGCGACGGCAGGGTCACGCCAAACGTCTCCAATGCTTCCAGCAGTTTGAATTCCGCCCGGCTAATTTGTTCAGGTGTCTGCGCGAAGTGCCGCATGCCTCCAGGCCAGTCGCTCAAGTTCTCTCGAGCAAGAGATATGCCCGCGTAGGCCTTCTCGAAACTACAGAGCAGTGAAATCACGATCTGCGGTTTCTTAATCGACTCCACCGCGCCTGTTTCCTCGGCGAAGGCCTGGGCTAGCCGCTGGTTGAGGTACCCCGTGCTATAGGCGCGTTTGGGAGCGCTCGCCGCCTCTCCCTCGTCGGATTGGGCGAAACGTGTTTGCACCGCGAAATGCTGCCCCTTTTCCAGCATGGCGAACGCGGGCAGATCGGCTATAGCTATTGCCAGGGCGCCGATATCCTGTTCGCTATTGCTCAGCGGTACCACCGTCTGGACGGGTGCGAGGTGCCGCGCGAAAATAGGGCGTTGCTCGGCTGCCAGGCCCATCAGCAGGAGAGCATCCGAAGTACTGCATAGGGTAATGCCAGGCGCTAACAGCGCGCGGCTTTTCAGGGTTTTATCGAGGCGCTGTAGTTCGTGCAACGCCGCCTCCAAAAACTCAGCATGCGCTGTGACGATCAATTGGTTGTTCAGGTTCACAATCCTCCCACAAAACGTCCTTTGACAAAGGTTCCCTTTGCATCAAATTGTTGTTTGAGTCTCTGCATTAAATAGAAATCCGAGCCAGGCTCACCCCACACGCTGATGCCCCGTTTTAGCTCTATGGGACAGCGTTCAACCACTAAACTCCCCCGCGCTTCCTGCGCATGCCGCCGCAGTTCCCCAATGGCCTCTACCTGGCGGGACGTAGCATCGCCTGGCCGCAGTTCAACGTAGAGGATGCCGTTGCCAGCGTGCCCGACAACGGCAGCTTCCAGTCGCTGGCGGCGACAGACGCTGTTGATCGTTTCCAGGTACGAGGCGATCTGCGATACCTGGATCGCCACTTTGCAGGTAACGGTCCCGCGTGTATGTTCGCGTACTACCTGCCAGAATTGAGCCTGCTCTTTACCGGCCAGGTCCTCACCCATCAGCGCGCCTGCTTTGCGTGCAATCAAGCGTGTTTCGTCAAGCTGCCGGTCAATAGATGTGGAACTGCCCTCAAAATCGATGGCCAGGGTGTAGCCATCGGTGGGCAAGTTCAGCCCGAAGAAATCGCTCATATCACTGGCCGCCCCGGCATCGATCAGTTCAATCGCGCTCGGCGTGAGCAGCGATCCGAGGAGCGCCATAACCGTTTGC
>VBHV01000451.1:0-3883 GCA_005881995.1 Chloroflexota bacterium
AAGGCCGGGGCTTCTATATCGCGCGGAGAGAGATGGAGCGGTCGGGCCAGCGACTACTACCACATTCCGCTTATTCATAAGGCGCACTGGAGTTGGGAGGTCATCCTCTATTTCTTCCTGGGTGGAATAGCGGGAGGCTCGTATCTTGTCTCAACAATAGCCAGCCTTTTTGGCTCTGACGAAGATGCCGACCTGATTCGGGCCGGGCGTTACCTCTCGTTTGGGTGCATCCTCATCAGCCCCATCCTGCTGATTAAGGACCTGGGGCGCCCAGAACGCTTTCATCACATGCTGCGTGTCTTGAAGTTCCGCTCGGCGATGTCGCTTGGTACGTGGGGGCTTACTACCTTCGGCCTGTTCTGCGGACTTACGATAGCCTATCAGGCGGCGATGGATGGCCTGTTGAACTGGTTCCCCTTGCTCTCGCGCTTGATGAGAGCCTTGCCTGTGAAATTGCTAGAGACGATAGGCAGCTTCTTTGGCCTGTTCGTCGCTTCGTATACGGGAGTATTGCTCTCTTCGACTGCCGTACCGCTATGGGCTCGTGCCAGGCATATCCTGGGGCCGCTCTTCCTGACCTCAGGTCTTTCCACCGCGCTTGCCAGCCTGTCTTTTATCCTCTCACTGGGACGGAGCAATACGAAAACGCTGGAAAAAGTAGAACGCGCCGAACTGGTCGTTATGACCACCGAACTCGGCCTGATCTCAACGCTGCCAACCGTACTCGGGCCATTCGCAAAGCCGCTCTTCAAAGGCAAAACAGGCGTATTCTTTGGGGCAGGTACGATTGGGAGCGGGCTGCTGATTCCCCTGCTTGCGCGTCTGGGGTGGAAACTCGCGAGAAAACCCACGCCTCGCGCTGTGAATATTGGCGCCTCGCTGCTGGTACTCGTGGGTGGCCTGATCCTGCGCTATGTCTGGATCGTCGCGGGACGCGCCTCCGCCGATGATGCGCAGGCGACGCACCGCTATAACGCAATGGAGTGGAGTGAAAGCAGGCGACGCGTTTGAGCTTGAACGTCTTCGATGATCAGCAGCGTGTTGCTATCTCGAGGCTGTTCGCGTTGCCAAATGCCTTTTTCTAACGTGTTAAAAGGGTAGGACATATCCAGTTGGTTATGTATATCTGTATACCGTGGTGGAAGGAGGCCGCGTATGAAATCATCAGAGGATACTCTCAGACAGCTTGATGAAAGTCCGCTGTCGAGTTTTCATTTTAAAACCGTACTTACCTCCGGCATGGGCTTCTTTACGGATGCCTATGACCTCTTTATCATAGGCGTCGTTTCCACGATCCTCAAAAATGTCTGGCATATCAGTACGCTGCAAATTTCTCTATTGAGCAGTACCGCGCTGTTATCCGCTGCGTTGGGGGCGATCGTTTTTGGCCGCGTAGCGGACCGCTTCGGGCGCAAGTTCGTGTACGGCTATGAATTGATCGTGCTGGCTGCCGGGGCAATTGCTTCGGCCTTAGCGCCAAACGTGTTCTGGCTGCTCTTTTTCCGCTTTATCCTCGGCCTTGGCATTGGAGGCGATTATCCGGTCAGCGCCACGCTGATGAGCGAGTACTCTAATCGCTATGATCGCGGCAAGTTGATTACGCTCGTCTTCTCGACGCAGGCATTGGGTCTGATTTTCGGGCCACTATTGACCGTGCTAATGCTGATCAGTGGAGTAAACCTGGACCTGACATGGCGTATTCTGCTGGGGGTGGGTGCAATTCCAGCCCTGGCGACATTCTGGTTACGCCGCCAGATCGCCGAATCGCCGCGTTTCTCGCTCGCGCATGGCAACGTGAAGGAGGCCGAGCAGGCTGTACAGATGGTCATGAAAGGAAGAGGAGATGGAGGAGAGTGCGACGGCATTCACCGGCAGCTAACCGATGGATCGTTTGAGAAGATCAATCCGGCCATTAAAGTTGTTGAAGATGGTGATGGTGTGCGCGTCCAACCCGGTCGAAAGGTTTCCGCGCGGGAATTGTTTACGACGCGGCATTTATTGATCTGGCTGATAGGTGCTGCCGGCACGTGGTTTTTCCTGGATGTGTCCTACTATGGTACAACTGTATCCACACCGTTAGTGATTAAGCTGTTCAGTCCACAAACTACGCTGATCCAGACCATGCTCTACACGCTGCTCATCTTTGTGGTGGCGGCTCTTCCTGGTTATATTGTCGCGGCGCTGACAATCGATCGCATCGGGCGTAAGCGCATGCAATTGTTAGGATTCGCCATGATGGCGCTTTCGTATGGCGTACTATTCCTCTTCCCGGCACTGACACAAATCACCTGGACTTTCTTACTGGTCTATGGCTTGAGCTACTTCTTTACCGAGTTTGGTCCAAACGTAACGACGTTTGTGCTTCCCGCCGAGATCTTTCCGGTGGCAGCACGAACCACGGCTCATGGTATCGCGGCGGCTGTAGGCAAGGTGGGGGCCTTCATAGGGGCATTCCTCTTTCCTCTGCTACTCAGCAATCCGGCCTTTCGATTGCCAGGAGCGATGGGCGTTGCTGCATTTGTGGCGCTTGCGGGCTTCGCGCTGACCTTCGTATTACCAGAACCAGATCATAAAACGCTGGAGATGATAGAAAGAGAAGGCGAGAGAGAAGACCAGCAGGTCGATATGAAGGCGCGCTGACCTTATGCTGGTGGCGTCACGCGGATCGTGTGCATGTCATATAGAGTGGTGTGATGATAGACCAGCATTTGCCGCTCGCGGTCGATCTCGTACGTGCCATCCGAGACCTGAACTGAATATCCCCTCGGATACTGGTAATTGGGTAGAAACAGTTCGGTCGGCGCCGTGATCTTCGCATCATGGCGGAACTCAAACTGAAATACTCTGCGCCTGGCATCAAAGGCCATACGCAGCGGTTCCCCCGCCACTGCTCTCGCATACGCCCGCACGACCGCTTGTAGCGCGCGTCCACCTGAATGAATGTCCTGCGGGCGCGTTTGCGCATCGCGACTGAAGATCGAAAGGTCTTCGCCATTCCACTGATCCCCATGCAAGTTCGTGTTGTCGGCCGTATAGTTCCAGAGCGTGCCGCTCAACAGCGTATCCTCCAGCGCTCGCAGGCTGCGATCCATCGCCTTGATCTGCTGGTCGAAATTGCCGGTGCGATAGGCCTTTTTATGCTGGAGATCGAAAGGAATCCCAATCTCACCCACAAACACCGGCGCGGCGCCGAGGAATTGAGACGACTGCTGTTTGAACCTGGTTAATTGCCGGGCAAAGGATTTGGAGATACGGCGCGCACCGATGACTAAGCTGTTCGCCCATGGATCGAAGCCGAGGAAGCGAGAGTGCTGTTTCAGGAACAGGACGAATGCATCGTACCAATGTGGCGCGTAGACAATCCGCGGCGCGTCCTCCGGTCCCCAGCGAGGCGGATCGTGACCAAATTCGGTTTCGAGAAAGATGAGCGCGTCAGGGTCCACCGAGCGCATCTCGCGAGCAAAGCGATTGGCGAAAGGTCGGTAGTAGTCCTGGCTGAAATCTACCTGTTGCCCATTCACCACACTGAAGTAATCGGGGCGTAGCAGGCGCGGTGTGCCGTCTGGTGCCACGTCCCAAACGCCATGCTGTCGCCAGACATCATCGATCCCTTCGCGCCAGACACGAACTCCTTTGGGGTTTACCACGCGCCGACCGGTGAGCTTTGCGCCGCTGACGCGCTGCTCCCAGATCTCGACTTCCTGGGGGAACCCCTCGCCGAGCAGCATCGATTGGAATACGGTTGGACACGCGCCACTTTTTAAGAGTCCGTTATAGGTGTTGGCGTGCTTACATCCAATGAAGCCGCTCAGTGGCTCGTTCAAGGTATCGTAGCCAATCACATTTGGCAGGTTCCCGACTCGCTGCGCGACCTGTGTAATAG
>VBHV01000451.1:4061-5500 GCA_005881995.1 Chloroflexota bacterium
CTGGAGAAACGGCTCCAGACATCCTGGTGCGGATCGATCAGCACAGAAAAGCCATACTCGTTCGCCTTTTTGATGATGGCGTAGACATAGTCCAGGTATGCCTCATCGTAGATGCCGGGTCCGGCGTGCTCGATGGCCTCCCAGGTCACCAGGAAACGCAGGCAGGTCAGACCCCACTCCCGCAAGCGCGTGAAATGCTCATCCGCCTCCTCCAAGGGAAAAGGCCGCCCGACAAACGAGACGGCACGGTGCTCAAAGAATCCCTCGCGAATGTGTGTAGCGCCGTTGGGACTACAAGGTACTTTAGAGCTACCGCCGAGATTGACCCCGCGCAGTATCAGTGTTCGCCCGTGTTCGTCTTTGAAGTGCGATCCCTCGATCGAAATCATTCCTTATGCGTCTCTTTCCAGGTACGTCAACTGTTTTAGCCCTGCAATAGAGCATTCTCCTCCGGGATATGAGCCGAGAGCGCATGCACATCGTCCTCGACTGCGCGTAATAGTTGCCCGGCGTTATCGAAATCGCTGCGGAAGAGCGCCTGGCCGAAGCGCACGGTAGCGTGCCAGCGGTTGCCCTGCATGCGCCTATAGCTCAGCCCGGTCGGGACAATCGCTACCCGTGTTTTCCCATCTCTCTCCGCCTGTTCTACAAACTTGACGAACCCTGGGCGAAAGGGCAAGAACGCCTCGAGGTCGGGCTTGGGTGTGGGGTGCGGGTCGATGTTAGGATAGCCCTCTGGAAAGACCACGAGAACCTCACCGGAACGCAGCAGCCGCACCGAGGCCAGTGTTACTTGCCGCAGATATTGCCTGGCCTCGCCGGGTGTATAGGCCCAGGGTTTGCCTTCCTCGTGTTCGAGAAGCAGCTCGCCGCGCAGGATAACGGGCCAGTCTGCCAGTGAACAGGCCAGCTCGATCGCCAGGCGCAGTGGACGCGACTGCACCCAGTCCAGGGCCACGATGGTATGCAGGCGTCGTGGAATGTTGCGTACCAGGATATATCCATCGTAAAACCAGTGGAAGTGGCGTATCGCGATGAGCACCGGCCCGGAGTCTGGAAGATGCTCGCGTCCCTCCACGTGTATCTCCAGTTTACTCCTGGCGAATACCAGGCTGAGGCTTCGCATCAGCAGCCAGATCGACTGGCTAAAAGCTGCATGGCTCCTGCTCACCCGGGAAGGATGTGTTTCTTCTCCCGGTACAAGGACCAGTGATTCGGGGAAAAGGACAAACAACGCGGACAAAAGCGCGGGAAACCAGGAGCCTATGGAAAGGTTGAGGGCCATCGCGAAGCCGGTATTTGCTGTATAGACGCCAAGAGGGAGCCAGGTTGCCACGCGTCGTTTATCGAAATCGGCGCGCCACAGCACTCTACGCACACTCAGGAAGATCAGACCGTTGAGCGTCCAACCGACCAGATTGCGCATGGGCATACCGAAG
>VBHV01000452.1 GCA_005881995.1 Chloroflexota bacterium
TGATGACCTGCTCCAAGAAGGCCAGCCCTTCTCGCTCATAGACCCACATCAACCAGAACCAAGACAAGGAGACACTCATGCGCAGGGACAGCTCGGCTGATTGCTCCCCTTGCGCTGTACCTGCCTGCAGTCGAGCGTGCTCCAGCAGAAAGCGGAGCGCGGCGCGCAAGTTCTCGTGTTCTTGCTCTAACTGAGCCACCCACCTGGCCTGCTCGGCTCCTTTCAACTGCGCCTCGGCCTGCTCAGCCAACTCCAGGAAGTACTGGGCATGTGCCTGCCGGGTCGGCTCGATCTCTGCTGCGCTGGCCAGCCTCTCCAGGCCAAACTCGCGCAGCATCTGCAACATCCAGAAGCGTGGTTCGCCTGCTGCCGACTCCTGCTGGCGCTGCAGGCTCTTGTCAGCCAGCGAAAGCAATCCCTCCAGCAGGTCGGTCTCCAGCTTTCCGGCTGCCCGGCACACTCCCTCGGCGGCTTCCCAGGAGCAGCCATCGACAAACACCGCGACACGACGGAAGAGCATGTGCTCCTCTGGCTCTAAGAGATCGTAGCTCCAGGCCATCGCTCCCCGTAGCGCTTGCTGCCGAACAGGCAGATCGCGTGCTCCACCCGTGAGGACCCCCAGGCCCTGCTCCAGGCGCGAAAGCAAGGCCTGGGGGGCAAAAAACTTGCTGCGTGCAGCGGCCAGTTCGATGGCAAGCGGCAAGCCATCCAGGCGGGCGCAGATGGCTGCGACTGTCGGCGCATTGGCGTTGGTCAGCGCAAAGTCTGGCTTGACGGTCTGGGTGCGCTGGACGAAGAGCGCCACCGCCTCGTACTGCGAGAGCGTCACCAGATCGGGCAAGCGTTTGAGGTTGGGTAGCGAGAGCGGCGGGATGGCGAATACGTGTTCGGCCTGCACATGCAGCAGCACCTGGCTGGTGACCAGTAGCTTGAGATTGAGGCAAGCCGCGAGCAGTTCGGCGAGTGGCACGGCCGCCTCGATCACCTGCTCGCAGTTGTCCAAGAACAGCAGCATCTGCTTGTCTTTGAGGGCCGAGGTGAGCAGCGAGAGGGGAGCCTGCCCGCTGCGCTCGCTGATCGAGAGCGTCCGGATGATGGTGGGGAGCACCTGCTCAGGATCCGTCACTGGGGCCAACGGCACGAGAACCACCCCGTCAGCAAACTGGTCAACGAGTTCGGCGGCCACCTGCAGCCCCAGCCGCGTTTTGCCCATGCCCCCAGTACCCGTCAGGGTGACCAGGCCCACGTCCGCCCGGCGCAGCAGTCCACACACCGTCGCCACCTCCCGCTCGCGACCAATGAAAGGCGTGGGCTGGATCGGCAAATTGTGCCGATGGGCGTCCAGGGTTCGAAGCTGGGGGAAGTCAGCCGGCAGGCCCGCAATGACGAGTTGAAAGAGGCGGCTGGGCCTGTGTAAGTCCTTGAGCTGATGCTCCCCCAGATCCTGCAAGCCGACACCATCCGGCAGTGCCTGCGCCACGAGGTCGCACGTCGTTTGCGAGAGGAGAATCTGCCCGCCATGTCCAGCACTCATGATGCGAGCCGCATGATGCACGTCTAACCCAATGTAGCCTTCGCAAGCCATCGATTGCTAAGGGACAATAAGCCTACACTTATCTTATCAGCTCGCCGACGCTGACCAGGCCTTACAAAAATCACCGATTGTCGCATTTGTCGTTTCGGGTTGGCACAGGGCATCTCATGAGGTGCCCTCTGCACAAAGAAATGGGATCAATGGTACAGTCAGTTCCTTAGCTCAGCGCGGCGGCGATCACACCCGTATTCGTATAGTGCTGAAAACGGGTCCACTTGCCGTCGCGGAAGGTCAGGACCTGAACAAAGGAGACCTGGAACGAGGTTCCGCTCGCTTTCCCCTTCCCACGCGACTCTCCCAGGATGATCACCCGATCCCCAGCGTCCACAGACTCTTGAGGAAGGAAGGCGATTTCTTGGTAGTACGTCTGGAGCAGCGCAAAAACGTTGTCGACGACCTCCTGCGGTCCTCGATACACACCGCCAAAGGGATAGCCAGGTGCCTCTGGCTCAATCCACTCGATGTTGGGATCCATCGCCCCTACAACGGTTGGGATGTCTCCTCGTGCGAACGCGTCGTACAAACTCTGGACGAGAGCAACATTTTGTTGTGACATACACTTTTCTCCTCTTTGTCTCTTCTCTCAGGGTAGCTTGTCGTACCCATCCGAGTGTTCCCATGGAAGGTTTTCACATGCATACAGACATGCTTCCCTTCCAACTCACAACTCCGTGATTCCAGTCCTCAGTACAATGACGAAAGAGCGCCTTGTGGTCTTCGGTGGACAGGGAAGCCCTCCTTTCTCGGATGCAGGGAAGCATGAAATACCAGGAAAGTATACCCTATAACCCACCATTACTACCACAGTAGATATACGTATCGATATAGACAGGATGGAAAATCACCAGTATGGTGGGAGGCGAGTCCACGTTCCCCGTACAGTTTCCAATGGTGAAAGCGCAGATAGCCGTGTTTATTCAGATAACGGGTATAGCGGGTGGTAAACAGGAGACGGTTTAAGACGGTTTCTGGGTACATGGTGCCTTTGTGCCATCCCAAAACTTGAGCAGGGCAATGATACCATCTCATTCTGGTGTAACTAAATCCCTCGTGCTGAACGCTTTATGTATAGGATGAAACAGGAAAAGTAATCCCCAGGCAGAAAAGGGAGACGTTATGAGCGAAATGATTGGGCTTATAGGTCTTGGCAATATGGGGCGGGCTATGGCAAGCAGCCTCTTCAAGGCAGGCTATACCCTCACAGTTTACAATCGTACGACCAGTAAAGCGCAGGAACTGACGGCAAAAGGGGCGAAACTGGCTCATTCTCCGAGCGAAGCCGTCTCGCCGGGTGGTATGGTGGTGACCATGGTGGCCGACGACGCGGCTCTCGAAGAGGTCGTCATGAGCCAGGGCTTTCCCGAGCGTCTGGGAGCGGGCAGCGTGCATCTCTCGATGAGTACGGTCTCGCCTGAGACAGCGCGCAAGCTGGCACAACTCCACGCGCAACACGGCAGCGCCTATCTCGCCGCCCCAGTTTTCGGGCGACCAGAGGCGGCTGCCGAACAAAAACTGTGGATCTGTCTATCAGGTCCTCGGGCTGCCAAAGAGCGGGTACAAGCCATACTCAAGGCGATGGGGCAGGGTATCTTCGATTTCGGTGAAGATCCGGGCGCGGCCAATGTCGTCAAGCTTTGTGGCAATTTCTTAATCCTCTCTGCAATGGAGGCGATGGCCGAGGCGTTGACTCTGGCCGAGAAGAGTGGCCTGGATCGCCTGGCAGTCATCGATATGCTGACACGCACAATGTTCTCAGCCCCCATCTACCAGAACTACGGCAAGATGATCGCCGAGAAACGTCATACACCTGCCGGCTTTCGGCAGAGCTTAGGTTTGAAGATATCAACCTGGCCAGGGAGACGGCGGATCACACCACCATACCCATGCCTTTCGCCAGCTTGTTGCATGACCGCTTACTTGCAGGCATTGCCAAAGGGCGCGGTGATATGGATTGGTCGGCGATCTCGCTCGATGTGCTGGAAAATGCCGGACTACAGCTTCCACGCGCGTAGGCGCCAACTCAACGAACTAGAAGCGCCTTGTAGAT
>VBHV01000453.1 GCA_005881995.1 Chloroflexota bacterium
AAAGGCCGCCGCCAACGCCTTGCAACAGCCATTATACCGCTACCTGGGCGGCGCATCCGCGCACGTCCTCCCCGTCCCCATGATGAACATCTTGAACGGCGGCAAGCACGCAGATAACTCAACCGATATGCAGGAGTACATGGTCTTGCCGGTAGGCGCACCCACCTTTCGTGAGGCGCTGCGCATGGGGGCCGAAGTCTACCAGGGATTGAAGAAGGTGCTGCACAGCAAAAAGCTCAATACCAACGTCGGTGACGAAGGTGGTTTCGCTCCCTCACTCAGCTCCAACCGCGAGGCGCTGGAAGTCATCGTCGCCGCAATCGAGACCGCAGGCTACAAACCCGGCGTAGATATTTTCCTGGGCATGGACCCCGCCGCCAGCGAATTTTATGAAAATGGCAAATATGCGCTGGCTCGTGAAGGCCGCACCCTCTCCTCCACGGAGATGATCGACCTCTATGAACAGTGGATTGGCGAATACCCCATCATCACCATCGAAGATGGCCTCGCCGAGGACGACTGGGACGGGTGGGCACAACTACGCCAGCGCCTGGGAGATCGCATACAACTCGTAGGCGACGACCTGTTCGTCACCAATACCGCTCGCCTCAAACGCGGCATCCAGGAACGCGCCGCCAACTCGATCTTAATCAAGCTCAACCAGATCGGCACCCTCACCGAGACCCTGGAAGCCATCGAAATGGCCAAACGCGCATCCTTTAGCGCCGTAGTTTCCCATCGCTCCGGTGAAACCGAAGACACCACCATCGCCGACCTGGTAGTCGCCACCAACGCCGGGCAAATCAAAACAGGCGCACCCGCCCGCAGCGAACGCGTCGCCAAATACAATCGCCTCCTCGTCATCGAAGACGAGCTTGGCGAAAAATCCGCCCAATACGCCGGATTTTCAGCCTTTTACAACGTCCCTGCCCTCTACGCAAGGACCAAATAACAATGTCAAAAGAGAGGTCATATGGTAACAGAAAATAAAGCATCAAAAACCAACACACAGGAACGCCGCACAGCGCACGCAATCCACTACAACATCAGCTACATCATCCAGGGCGCCGAACATGGCACCGCAGGCGCCATCGTCCTACTCCACGACATCATCGGCGGCGCACACACCTGGGAAAACATCCTCCCCAACCTGGCAGGCACCAACCGCGCCATCTACGCCATCGACATGCTTGGCTATGGCCAATCCGACCGTCCCTGGCCCGCCGACACCTCCATCTGGGGACACGCCGACTGCATGGCCTTCCTGCTCAAAGAACTCAACCTCACAAACATAGTATTAGTTGGACAGGGCATCGGCGGAGGAGTAGCCCAGATCCTGGCAACACGTCTCGCCCCCGAACGCGTCGACGCGCTGGTCTTGATCAATACCATCTGCTACGAATACACCTTCGCCCCCGACTGGCCTCTGCCCGATATGAAGAAGCACCAGGACCCCGACCTCCCCAAACATCTGAGCGTCGAGGACATGATCCACGAACTGCAGTCGACCATATCCAACGGGGTCTACAACACAGACCCTTTCAAAGATGCCATCGACACCTATATCCAACCCTGGAATAGCGAACTGGGCAAAGAATTACTTCTGCAACAGGTTCGCCTGCTGCACCCCAACTATAGCAACGCGGTCTCAACCGACCTGAAAGTCATGCACAAGCCAACCTTGATTATCTGGGGCGAAAAAGACGCCCAAATCCCCCTGAAATTCGCCCAGCGCCTGCATCGCGAAATCCCCGAATCCCACCTGGTCATCATACCTAACGCCGGCCACATGATCCTCTTCGACGCCCCCGAACGCGTAGCCAGCGCCCTCTCAGATTTCATAGCCCGGTTATAAAACAACAAAAACAAGCAGGAATGCCAATGCAGAGGCGAAGCCACCTGCATTGGCATTCCTGCTTGTTTTTTCAAGATTACGACGCCAGCCTCACACGATCCTTCTCTTTATCTTTATCCGAAGACCCATAGCCCCTTTTATTGCCATGCCGCTTGCCGGCAGACCTCCCACCCCGCTTTCCATCCTGCTCGTGCTCAAACGCCTCGGAGCAGCGATTATACTCCTCCGCTAACAGAATATAGGTATCATACATCTGCTCAAGCACATCCAGCGCCTCGCCTCGCTGCTCCGCCATCACAAGGTCGTGCCATTGCTGCTGCATATTTTTTTCGGCGCATTCAAGTTCTTGTAAGGTCACTGTCTGTTACCCCCAGTCACTATCCTATCCCCGCACCTCAACATATCCCCCTGCTTACGACGCTTTACTACGACTCTGACGCTGCTCATTATACTCGTGGCTCAGCTGCACAATCAGCTCTTTCGCATTCGCATAGGTCAGCCTGTCCATATTTTCAGGCTCCGGCCTGCCCAGGTGCTGGCACAGCTTGCGCAAACTCGTAAGCTGCTGCTCGGTAGCCGGCGCACTCGCCATATTCTCATCCGCCTGGCTTGTTCCTTGCAGCCTGCCTGACTGCGCCGGGGTAGCACCCAGTGCGTTGGCAGGCTGGCTATCAAGAGGTTCACCATTCGCCCCCGGCCTTACCGAAGCGATAGCTTTCCGCCCATTCCCGCCGCTCTCACTCGCAGCCGCCGCCCGCTCTCGGTCTACCGGAGCATCAACAATCCGATGCTGTTCATCAAGCTCGGGAGCAAACTGCGTGCCGTATCCCAACGCCGCCAGCGCGCGACCTATCGCGCCGGTCTCAGCCTTTTCTAAAAAGTCAGCGAACGAGGCGGCTTTCTCGGACTTCGTACCGATCGCGATCCCGCCCTTGCCGTCCTTGACCACCGCGCGAAATATCGCAATGCCATTCGCGCGTTTGATCACCTTTTCACTGCGCCGGGTATCATTGTTCCAGGCATATCCCTCTTCCTCGGTCTCACGATCAAGATCAAGATGAATCATCTCCGTCTCAATCGTGCCTTGCGGGCACTGCTCCCGGAACCACACCAGCCTCCACTGCACCGGCAAGTAATCCGCAGAACCATTCCGATTCTTAATCTGCATCAAGTGTTCATTCGGATTGAACGAGCGAACCGGCTGCTCCGCGCGCTCATTCTTGTCATTCGCGCTGTTCTGTTTCGTACTCATATCCTGTATCTCTTCCCGTTTCTAGAATATTTGTTCTAGTACATTATACAAGAGCCGCCACGCTCTGTCAAGTTTGGCTATATAACCATTCTTATTGCAAGAGGAAAAGGTGGAAAAAAACTGTCTTGTGGTGCCAAAAAG
>VBHV01000454.1:0-3839 GCA_005881995.1 Chloroflexota bacterium
AACTGGCCCGACGAAGCCAAAGACCCGCAAAAGGCTACGCTCTCCCTGCTCACAAAGGTCGAGCCTGTATTGGAAGAGATGGACGATGAGTACCTGAGCGAAGCCTTTCAAAAAGCGTGGCCGAAATTCGAGGAGGCGCGCCGTAACGCCCCAGACAAAGAAGAGGGCGCTGACGAACGACTGGAAGCGCTGTTTGGCGATGTCTTGCGCGGCCTGCGCAGCGAACTGGTAGCTTTGAAAGCCGAGGCGATGGATGAGTTGCTGCCCGATATCGTGAAACGCTACCGTACAGGCAAAACGCTGGAAGACATCCTGCCCGAAGCATTTGCCATCGTGCGCGAAGCGGGCCGGCGCACTATACAGATGCGCCATTACGACGTCCAGCTGATAGGCGGGATTGTACTGCACCAGGGGAAAATCGCGGAGATGCGCACCGGTGAAGGTAAGACCCTGGTCGCCACGCTGCCTGCTTACCTGAATGCGCTCACCGGCAAGGGCGTTCACATCGTCACTGTCAACGATTACCTGGCGCGCCGTGACGCCGAGTGGATGGGACAAATCTATAAATTCCTGGGGCTGACCGTCGGCATCCTTGTGAACGCTGTAGAACCGCTTACCGACGAACGGCGAGCTGCATACCAGGCCGATATCACCTACGGCACCAACAACGAGTTCGGCTTTGATTACCTGCGCGACAACATGGTTGGATCGCTCGATCAGATGGTGCAGCGCGACCTGAACTACGCCATCGTTGACGAAGTGGACAACATCCTGATTGACGAAGCGCGCACGCCGCTCATCATTTCTGGCCAGGGACAGGAATCCACAGATCACTATGTCAGGTTTGCGAAGTGGGCACCGCGCCTGAAGCCAGAAGCCGATTATACCGTTGAAGAGAAGACGCGCACTGTCATCTTGACAGAGGCCGGTATCGAAAAAATTGAGCAACTGGCGGGCGTGAAAAACATCTACGACCCGGAGAATGTTGAACTAACACGCTACATGGAAAACGCCATCAAAGCGCATATCATCTTCAAGCGTGACAAAGACTACATTGTCAAAGACGGTGAAGTGGTTATCGTTGACGAGTTCACGGGCCGTCAGATGCCCGGACGCCGCTACAGCGAAGGTCTGCACCAGGCTATCGAGGCCAAGGAAGGAGTCAAGGTACAGCGCGAAAACCATACGCTTGCAACCATCACCTTCCAGAACTTCTTCCGCCTGTACAACAAACTGGCTGGTATGACGGGTACCGCGCTGACCGAAGCTGAAGAACTGCACAAAATCTATAAGCTGGACGTTGTTGTTATTCCGACGCATAAGCCCATGATTCGTGCAGATCAGCCCGACCTGATCTATCGCACTAGCGATGGGAAGTTCCGCGCGGTCATTGAAGAGATTCGGGAACTGCACGAGCAGGGCCAGCCGGTGCTGGTTGGCACCACTTCCGTTGAGATATCGGAGCATCTCTCCGACCTGCTAGAGAAACAGGGTATCCCGCATAACGTCTTAAACGCGAAGCACCACGAACGTGAGGCGCAAATTGTCGCGCAGGCGGGTCGCAGCGGCGCCATCACCATTGCCACCAACATGGCAGGTCGTGGTACCGACATCGTGCTGGGCGGCAATCCTGCTGGCTACTTCGATACCATTCTGCGCAAACATGCCGAGCAGGTCGATTTTATTCGAGACATGCCCGTGCAGGATGAAGATGATCGCCTTGAGAAAGAGGAAGCCATCCAGCAATACCTCGCCAATATGTCGGAAGAAGAGAAGAACCAACTCATCCAGGACAAGATTCGCGAGTGCGAAGAGGATCACATCCGTGTTGTTGAGCTGGGAGGTCTGCGCATCATCGGCACCGAACGACACGAGTCACGCCGTATCGATAACCAGCTGCGTGGTCGTGCAGGACGCCAGGGCGACCCCGGTTCATCGCGCTTCTACCTGTCGCTGCAGGACGAGTTGATGCGCCGCTTCGCAGCTGAGCGCGTCTCAAAGATCATGGAATTCGCGGGCATGGATGAAGATATGCCTCTGGAAAGTGGCATGGTCTCGCGCATGATCGAACAGGCGCAGACTCGGGTAGAGGGTCAAAACTTCGACCTCCGTAAAAATGTAGTTGAGTACGACGATGTGATTGCCAGGCAACGCGAAGTCATCTACGCCGACCGCCGTGCCGTGCTTGAACGCGCCGATATGCACGAGCGCGTGCTGGGCATGATACGCGCCGAGGTACAACGCATCATCGATATGCACATTCCAGGCAACGTCATCACCGAGGAAGAGGAACTGGATAACCTCTTCAACGCTCTGGAAGTCTGGGTACACATCCCCGAGGATACCCTGCCGGAGAATCTCCATGCGCTGCACAAAAAAGACCTGCTCAAAAAACTGACCGAGCTGGTCATCGATCACTACGAGGAGCGGGGTCAGCAATTGGAAAAGCTGGCCGAGGAGAATCCGGGGCTGGGCATTCCAACCATCCGCGACCTGGAGCGTTCCTACACGTTACAGGTGGTAGACCGACTGTGGATGGACCATATCGACGCGGTAGACGTGCTGCGCAATAGTATTCATTTCCGCTCAGTAGCGCAGCGCGACCCTCTGGTCGAGTTCAAGAACGAAGCGTTTCGCATGTTCGAGAGCCTCAAGCTCGCTATCCAACACCACATCGTGGATGATCTGCTCAAGCTCCTGCGCGGCAACATCACCATCAAGGTCCAGCAGCCCGCGCCCAAACGCAAAGCGCCGCGCAACCTGCGCACAAACGTGGATGATATCGCCAGGGCCAGTGGCCAGGCTAAAAGCGATGGTGTGGATGGGGCAGCGCGCAGGCAAAGCCCAGGCGCTCGCCAGAACGGGCGCGCGCCCGTTCTTACCTCGGCCCCTCGTACTGTTCAGGCCAACAAAATCGGCCGCAACGACCTATGCCCGTGTGGCAGCGGGAAAAAGTACAAGAAGTGCCATGGAGCCTAACTATGCCTTTTGGGAAAAAATCCTCACCAGAGGATGAACAGAGGAAAATTCAGGCGCAGCAAGACATGGAGACAAGTCTCCGTTCGTTGGAGGCAGGAGGGCTGCCGATCCAGGCTAAACGACGCTTGAGTGAAGAAGTTGCTGCAGGCCATCCACTCTTCACCAGCGATTTGAGTACCAACGAGTTCTTGCTGACGCGCAAACTGGGCTATATCCCACTCAGCCAAGTCATGGGCAGCTCAACCTACCATGTCGGGTGGCAATACACTCGCAATTATTCCTGGCAAACTACCGAATTTGAGTTGGCGACCCTCACCCAGGCTCACCAGAACGCCAGCAAACTTGCCCTGGGCCGACTGGAGCAAGAAGCAGCGTTACTGAAAGCGCATGGAGTGATTGGAGTACGCTTCATCAGGCGCAACTATGTATGGGGTTCAGATTTGATAGAATACACTGCCATTGGAACCGCCATTCGCCTCCCAAACGCGCCGCAGCCCCAGCGCCCATTTCTCAGCGATCTCTCTGGTCAGGAGTTCTGGACGCTGCTCCAGGCAGGATACTACCCGGCAGGCCTGGTAACCAGCTTCTGCTCGTATTGTGTCTCGCTCGGTACCTATGATACACAGCAATTAACCAGCTGGTTTTTTGGCGGAGGCTTTTACAACCAGGAAATTGTCCCGTTCACACAGGCGATTTATAAGGCTCGCGATCTGGGTATGTACCGTCTTCTTGAATCAGCCCGGGGCAGAAATGCCACTGGCGTTGTCGGAATGCACATTGAACTCGACAAAAATCTGGAAGAAGAAGAGATCAACGACCGGAAATACCTGAATTTCTTCGTGCACTTCGCAGCAATTGGA
>VBHV01000454.1:3917-4460 GCA_005881995.1 Chloroflexota bacterium
TACGATTGATGAATGAATCACTGCGAAACAATTTCAACAATTGTTTCAAATAACGTCTCTTCAGGAAGGAAGCTCAAGTATGTCTCAGCAAATTCCTCCACAGGGCAGCGACCTGCCCAGTCATGCCCGTGAACGCCTTAACCTCATGCGCGGTGATGCCACTCATCGCGGACTGTTCACCAGCGATCTCAGCATCAACGAATTTTTGCTGGTGCGCGAAGCGGGTTTTGATCCGGTCGGCCTGGTCGTCGGCAGTTCCATTTATCACATCGGCTATCAAAGAGCGGGCTGGAGTCAGAACCAGGAGATGACCGTCCTGACCCAGGCTATGTACCATGCCCGCGAACTGGCTATGACCCGCATGGAAGAGGAAGCCAACGCGCTTGCAGCAGATGGCATCGTTGGTGTACGCCTGGAGGTCACACGGCACCAGTGGGGCGAGGACCTGGCCGAGTTTGTCGCCATCGGCACGGCTATTCGCTCACGCGACGGTCACTCCTACCGTAATGCGAAAGGGATGCCATTCACCTCTGATCTCTCCGG
>VBHV01000455.1 GCA_005881995.1 Chloroflexota bacterium
GGCTTCCCGCCATTGGCGGCCCAACCGGGCGGTATGGGCCGTCTCCACTACAGTCCCTTTGTCCGCATCAAGGGCACGAGTGTCGTTTACGATGCACCTATCGTCGCTGTCGGCAATGGCCCCTTTGACGTCACACACCATACAAACACGCATGACCGCGTTCTCGCTATCGACACGCAGAAGATGACCGTGGGCCTGCTCTTTGTACGCGGCTTCTCTAACGGCAAGCCCATCCTCTATCTCAGCTTCGAAACTTCAGATGCGCTCACAGCCACCATTGAGCGGAGTACTTTCGTGCCAGCCCTCAGCTTGTCGCCCTTCCCGAACGGAGATAGCCATGATGGTCAGGCGCGTGCGGAAATCTTCACTTTCACCAACGGTGCAACCGGCCCACAAAGTCCACCAGCGCAGGGGCTAATGCATGTCATCATAAACGGTCTCAACGCGCAGGAGGCCAACCTGCAGAACACGGCGCTGTTAGAAGCTCTGCGCATCGGCGGTGACGCGCACAACGTCTTTAGCTTCTTCCCCACGGTGCGTGATCCAAATCTGGCTCAGGACTATAGTCCACTATGGGACCTGAATATCGGCGTGTGGAGTAAGTTTGCAGTTGCCCACGGACTCAATACGGCTAAGACGGATGCCAACGAGATTCTTGAGCTTGCAGCAAAGGGGTTGGTGACATCACCAGGTGGCTCGCCCCTCGCCTCGTCAGGCTCCATCATCAACTGCCCGGCGTTGGCCTTCACAGACACCCCGCCCACGACTCCATAGTGCTCATTTGCAGCACTATGGAGTTTCCTTTCGACTCGTGAAATGGAGGAATCCTATGCGACCTATCCATCGAAAGGCGCTCTTCGCGCTGAGCGTCGCCCTGTTGATCACATGCCTGTCCACCTCGCTTACCTTCGCCCAGACCGGAGCCTGGACGCTTGTCTCCAGCCCTACCCAGGGGACGCTCGGCAATCAGCTCTTCGGCGTGACGGCCGTCTCGGCCAGCAATATCTGGGCCGTCGGCGACTATAACGACGGCCCATTCAAGCACGACTCACTCACCCTGATCCAACACTGGAACGGCAGCAGTTGGAGTATCGTCTCCAGCCCCAACCCGGTCACTGGCGCCTATAACTTCGACCGGCTCCAGGCGGTGGCAGCCGTCTCGGCGAGCAATGTCTGGGCCGTTGGCTACTATGGCAGCAACAATAGTGGTAACACGAAGACGTTGATCGAGCACTGGAATGGCGCCAGTTGGAACGTGGTGGCCAGTCCGAACCCCACGGTGTCACAAGACCTCTATGGCGTGGCGATCGTCTCGGCCAACGATATCTGGGCCGTCGGGTACTACACCGACCAGCAAAGCCAGTCTGGGTCTGGCTCGCTGACCCTGCATTGGAACGGCACGACGTGGAGTCAGGTCTCCAACCCCGGCACTTCGAGCCTTCTGGCGGTCGCGGGTGTCGCCAGCAACGACGTCTGGGCCGTTGGCACACAGATCTTGCACTGGAACGGCACACAATGGAGTATCGTGTCGAACTTCACACCATACCTCACTGCAATAGCGGCCGTCTCAGCCAACGATATCTGGGCCGTCGGGTTTGAGGGCGAGTACTATTCCTATCCGCGGATCCAGCATTGGAATGGCACAGCGTGGAGTGAGGTCTATCCTCCATATCGCTACGACGAAGACAACATCTTCTACGGTGTGGCGGTCCTCTCCGCAACCAGCGTCTGGGCTGTCGGCTTATCTGGGGGGCAGTCCCTGGTCGAGAAGTGGAACGGGAACCGCTGGGCGATCGTGCCCAGCCCCAACACCAACGACTTCGACGTGTTGCAGGCAGCCACTGCCATCCCAGCCACCAGTACTGTCTGGGCCGTAGGAGAGTACTTCAAGATCATTAACAACGCCAGTGTTCACAAAACACTCACCGAACAGTGCATTTCATGCTAAACGGGCCGTAGCCATACACGACTCTTCTCGTTCCCACCGCTCAAGCGCCTCTTTCATCCACTCGGGGGCCTTCTCTATTGAGAGTTGGCCCAATTCTTGTGTTTAGCGTTCGGCTTGTTTCAACTGTTCTTGCAGAGAAAGTACTTCTTCCTGGCAAGCTTGCTGATACCTCCACTTGTCTGCTATAGTGGAGGTAACTCAACGAGTTTTTGTGATACAAAGCGGCAATACATCCTTGATCGTGGAGGGGCAAATGAAGAGCGTACGAGGGGCAGACCTCGGGACTCAAGAGCGTTCCACTGCACCGGTCCATCGTAAGCAACCGGTTCAGACGCATAAACGTAACCGTGGCATGCTCCCCTGGTGGCGTCAACCTCCCGTTGGCTATATAGTGACATTTCCTCTCGTTGGACTAGGACTCTCGATCCCGTTTGGTTTACAATACCTGGGGATGAACAACGCTTTCCTTGACACTCCCTTTGTTCTGGTAACACTCATCATCGCGCTTATCTGGGGAACAGAAGCGGCTGTGCTTTCTATTCTGCTCGGTACACTGGCTTTTGATCTCTATTTTCTTCCTCCAGTAGGTTCACTTGTTCATGACTGGCACGCGTTGCTTCAGCTCATCCCTTTCGTTCTTGCTGAAATTATCATCGTCGTTCTCGCCGCTCAACGTGAGCGGGGTCGGCGGCAAATCCTGTTTGCACGGCACGAGTTAGAAGCCTACGCCGGTCAACTTGAGTGGGTCAACCAGGAACTTGAGCAAGCCAACCAGGAGCTTGAGAAGGCCAACACGCTCAAAGATCATTTTCTTTCGATGGCCTCGCACGAACTCAAAACCCCCATTACCAGTATTCGCGGTCAAGCGCAGTTGGGCATGCTTCGCCTCACAAAGCAAGCTGAATCGCCGGCCGAACCTACCCCACTGCGCACTGTATTAGAGCGAATTGATCGACAGACCCATCGCCTGCAGAGTCTCGTCGATGACCTCCTGGATTTGAGCATTCTGAGATCCGGCAAAATGACCTTACGCTCTACACATTGTGACCTGGGAGCAATGTGCGGCGAGGTCATCGCAGAACAACAATCCCTTTCGGGCCGTTCGATTGGCCTGGAGCTTCCTTCTTCACCTGTGGAATTGCAAGCTGATTGCGAACGGCTCAGCCAGGTCGTGACGAATTTAGTCGCGAATGCCATCAAGTATTCACCAGATACCAGCCCCGTGCAGGTGCAAGTCAGTCAATCCGGGAACACAGCTCTCATACAGGTACACAATGAAGGGTCAACCATCCCTCCGGAACAGCAAGCAAACATCTTCGAGCCATTTTACCGCACCCCCGACGCCCAATCCTCCTCAAAGAAAGGCTGGGGCCTTGGTCTAGCCATCAGCAAACAGATCGTCGAGCGTCACGGTGGCCAGATCGGGGTAGAGTCTTCTAAAGAGAAAGGCACAACTTTCACAATAGAACTGCCTTTTTTCCCGAATGAGGCATGACAATCGTTACCATATTTTGAATGAGTTCAGCATCACATCTCCTATGCCATAGCAGTTGTACGTGTCTGTGTCTCTAACGGTGTTCTCAACACGACCTGGTATCGCGGAAGTCAGCAACTTCAGGCTCTCCCTCAAACTGACTCATAGTGTAATATAGGTTCACGTTTACGTTGCGTCATGCACGTTCTCAAGCCATTTCACTGCGCGCACGGCTGGTGCCACGCTGGGCCGGGGTCCTCTTGCTGCTAAGTGCGCTCGTGCTGCTCGGGTTCAGTGACCAGGATGTACGGGTCTTGCCAGTGGTGCCCTTGGGGCCAATACATCTCACTGAAGCTCTTTAAACACAACAATTGTTCGACTTTTTTGAGGTCAAATCGGCTTCTTCCCGAGACGATACTGATGAGCGTATCAGGCGTACGTGAGCTGTATTGGGCACAAGGCCCCCTGCCCTCTTCCACACTTCCCCCTGTCGCTACACGCGAACAACAGCTACCCGTGGAAGGCAGCAAGGGGGTCGAAA
>VBHV01000456.1 GCA_005881995.1 Chloroflexota bacterium
AAGCAAAGCCTCTACTCTCTCCACACTGGAGCCTGTCGTAAGCGTTGGGCTGGCTATTCTCGTCCTGGGAGAAGCGCTCAACCCGTTCCAGATTCTAGGCGGCGGGCTGATACTTGCTGCGGTGCTCGTCTGCAGTCTTATATGAGGCAAGTAAGCCAGGGCTATACGAATCCTCCTGTCAATTCTTCCACTGTTCGGCAAAAACTCTGATATACTTCTACTAACAACGAAGTTTTTCTTGCAAATCCATGCAGTAAGGAGATGATATGAGCCAACAGATGAATTTGGGAAATCACACAGCCGCACTGGACGAGAAAACGGGCGTACTCACGCTTTACGATATGGGTCAGAGAATGAGACTGTCTGCAAATGAGACCTACAACCTGCTCGTATGGTTGAATGACAACTATCGCGACGCCTTGAGTACACTTGCTCAATCGCAACAAGGACAACGGAGCAACCAGCGCTTCGGCATAGACGCAGAGGATACCTCAGCGCGAGCGCGCGAGGACTGGTCAAATGATGAGTAAGTAATCAGCAGGGTTTCAGCGAAGAATGATCTGATCAATTCACTCCTCCGTATAATAGAAGAAATCATATTTCCAACCGATCTCAAAGGAGGAGTATTGTATGTCAAGCCATCGTGAAGCCTCTGCCATAACGCTTCTTTCAGCCCTCGCAGGCGTACCAACTCTCGCTGCCTTGCAGATGGGCAGCATTCTTGCCTCTGAAGAACTCGAGCACGTGGACGCTTCGAGCGCTGAGAAGTGGCATGTCAATCTCAATATCACCGATTTCTATGTCTTCTCGAAGCCTGGGGAGGCGCACAAAACGATCTTGATCATGAACGTCAATCCTATGCCTCCCAGGCTGTCCGACGCATTCGATCCCACCGCCATCTATGAGTTTCGCATCGATACCAATGGAGACGCGGTCGCGGATATAGCGTTTCGCATAACGTTTTCCCCCTATGAAAATGGGCAGCAGACGGCTACTGTGCGCCGGGCGATAGGCGCTCAGGCCACAAGCGATGGCGATAGTGGTGAGATTATCCTGGCAAATGCTCCCGTCTCCTTTCATGAGCAGGCAGAGGTGACAACATCTGGAGCATACACATTCTTCGCCGGCAGCCGCAGCGATCCTTTCTTTTTTGATCTGATGGGCTTCTGTAATAACTTCAAATTTACGGGCAGCGATTACTTCACCGACAAGGATGTGTTTGGCATTGTACTTGAGGTGCCCAACACTGCTCTGGGAGAGCAGACGAAGGTAGGCATGTGGACGCGCGTGCTCTGGTCCCACCACGATGAGTGGCTACAGGTGGCTCGCCTGGGCCTGCCCCTGGTGAACATTCTATTCAACGCGAGCGAGGAGAAAGACCTGTTCAACCGCACCGAACCGGCGCAGCAGAAAGCACTGTTCATGGATAAGTTTGTGGCGCTGCTTGAATCTCTGGGACATGCTACCGGGCAGGTGCAGGAGATAGCGCAGATGTTCCTCCCGGATATCTTGCCGTACGACTCCTCAAGTGCGCAAGGTTTCTTCAATGGCAGGAAGCTCACCGACGACGTTGTTGATATCGTGCTCAATCTGGTCACCGGAGGCAAGGTCCAGACGGATTTGGTCGGTCCACATACCGACTACCTTGCGACGTTTCCTTACCTTGGGCAGCCACACGGGAGGTAGAATCCATGAATACATTCAGTCGGCGTCGATTCCTGGTGCTCATCGGTGCGGGTGTTGTCGCGGCAGCCGGCGGCGCCATTGCCGT
>VBHV01000457.1:0-6904 GCA_005881995.1 Chloroflexota bacterium
TCATCATGCATATCGCCGGTCATAATCTCGGCTACAGCAAGCAAGCGCTCCAGTTGAAGAATCTCACCCTCTACCTTCGCCTGTTCATTTTTAGCATCTTCGTAGGCGCTGCTTTCGCTGATGTCACCCGCTTCTTTCGCTTCATGGATATAATCAGCAATCTCTTTGCGTTTTATTGTACGTAAGTAGTCCAGGCGTTCTTGCTTTTTCGCAAAGCCCTCGGGAGTTAAACGATAGACCTTTTGCTCTGACTTCGCCTGGGTGGTATCACTCTGTCCACCAATACTCATACTAATCTCCTCCCTTTCTGCAAGGGAAATGGGGGCACTGCCCCGAAAAAACCTGTTAAAAACATGAAGCAGATTATACGTTCTGCGATACCACACGTCAAGTGATTACGGCCACTTTTTTTTGCAAACGAAAAAATTGCGCATATGTTGATGGCTCTATGTTATACTGGCGTTTGTGGGTATCCCGGAACCAGCCGTCCCATGCGCATCAGGGATGCGCCGCACTCCGCGCATACGCCCTGTACAGCAGTGCGTCCATTCTTCATCGTGATCTCGTGAGCGTTCAGCATGACCGTTTTCTTTTTACATTTCATACAATACGCCTCGATATGGGGCGCACTATGCGCCGTTTCTATGCTGGCAGGTGGCTCCTTTGCACGGTGAGTGGCGCCATTCACACCACTTGCATCAGCGCTTTCGCTCACACTCGCAGCCTGTAGCACCTGGCTAATGCCCCCTTCGCTCCATTGTAGCAGCGTCTTCACAACGATTTCTGGGAGATCCTCGTGAACGGCTCGCCCAGCCCCCTGTAGCAAGCTCATCTGTGTTTGCTGTGCGCCCCAGAAGGTGCTGTGCTGGTCAGCGATATGCCGGGTGCGTTCTAAATCTCCGGCTCCCCAGATAATCAACGTCGGCTGTTGCACTTTTTCGATTTCGCGCGAAACATCACGCACCAGCTTACCCGCGAGCAAGGCCATTGATGCATGTTCAGCACCAAATTGATGAGTAGTGGCATAGATATAATCGAAAGGCGCATCGTTGGAGCTCGCGGTCGCAGATGTCATTTGTGGCTTCTCCAGGCCTATTCCCAGGCGCGCCATCACACGCGGGATCTCAACCAGCGAGGGATAGAGAAGCGATTTGACGGGGCCGGCTTCTAGTAACCCTGCTGTTAATACGCGTGCAAGACGTGTTTCTTCCGGCTGATCTCCGAACAAAGCTACTGGCGAAATGAGCGCCAGCCGCTCGCAAAGGCCGGGCGAAGTTGCCGCCACTGCCACCGCATAATTACAGCTTAGCCTGCTTGCTACAATGGTGGCTGGTTGTCTCACCACCTGCGAAAGAAAATCCCGGCACAACTGCGTATATACATCAGCCGAGTAATCGATATCTGGGCGGTCCGAGAGTCCAAACCCAAGCAGATCGGGGGCATAAACGCGAAAGTCTGCTGCAAGCAGGGTCATGATGCCACGCATTTCATAGGCTGACGCGGCCAATTCCGGTGTATGAAGGAGCAACAGCGGCGGTGCGTCCGGCTTCCCCGCTAGCTTGTAGAAAATATGTCCGTGCTGCCACCTGTATAAATGTGCCTCTCCAGGCAGGAGGCTTTCCAGGGGCTGCGGCGTCTCTAGCATATGCCGCAAGGCGACAGCTCCAGCGACTATAAACGCGGCCATCGCGCTCAGACCTAATAACCGTACAATTGATCGCAGTGTTCCTACAAAAGCATTTACTACGTATTTCATACTTGTAGTTCCTCCTCGTATACAGTAGTATAGCACAGGAGGGTTACTGATGATCTTTCCAATCGTTATGTACACTACATGCTCCTTGCGTCCTGCCTGAGCGAAGCGCACACCTTGCATCTTGCCTGAGCTAAGCTAGCACGCAGTGCGTTGGCAAGATGCCTTACAAGAAGCACGCAGTGCGTTGGCAGGATGTCTTTCAAGGTGCCGACATCCCGCGTAACGAGGAATGCAAAAGTTCAAGGAAGTAATATGCGAATTATACATGACCTGGATGAAATGACCGAAACGGCGCGAGGCTGGCTTTCTGGTGGAATTATTGGATTCATCCCGACGGTTGGCTATCTTCATGCCGGTCATGCATCATTGATACAGGCGGCGCGCCAGGAATGTGAATACAGCATCGTCAGTATTTTTGTGAACCCGCTCGAGTTCGATCAAGACGAGGCCCCTATTCTCTATCCAAATAATTTGACCGGTGATATACAGTTTCTGGATAAAGAACAGGTGGATGTGGTGTTTATTCCTCGTTTCGAAGAGATGTACCCTCCAGATTTTTCTACCTATGTGGTGGTCTTTGGCCCGGTAGCCGAACGACTGGAAGCAGCATTCCGCCCTGAACATGTGCGTGGCTATGCTACCAACATCGTCAAATTATTGCAACTTGTGCGGCCCGACGTGGCCTATTTTGGGCAAAACAATGCCCAGCACGTGGCGTTGATTCGTCGGCTCGTGCGTGATTTGAGTATAGATGTGAAGTTACAGGTGTTGCCGACCGTGCGCGATACGGATGGGCTTGCGCTAAGTATTCGCAATCAGGCCCTCAGTCCTGAAGAGCGGCAAGCAGCACCCCTACTGTATCAAGCGCTGCTGGCAGGGAAAGCGCTGATCGAACAAGGTGAGCGCAACCTGGCCCTCATTGAAAAAACGATGGTTGACGTAATAACGGCCTCACCTTTCATCAAGTTGGACTACGCCACTGCTTGTGACCCTCAAAGCTTCGAACAGCCAGGTGACATGCTGCCAGAAACGCTTACTGATTTGCTGCTGGTAGTTGCGGCACACTTCGGTACTACGCGCCTCAATGACAATCTGCTCCTACGTGATGGTCACTGGCTAATCTGACACGCCGCGTGCGGCCTGCCTTTGTCTCCAGGAGCGAGCCGTCTGGCTGACGACGTACAGGGCGGTCTCGCTACCCCAGGCTTCCCCCTTTTCAAAATCCCCCTCGCTAGGATGCCCTTTGCACGGCACTGTGCGATCATCGCTTCCGTCTCCCGAAACGGCGCATCCGTCGTCCAACTGGCACCCACGTGCAGGGGCAGCTGCCCCTGGTCGCCAGTTGCACAGACCATCTCCCGCAGTGCGGGATGCAGGTGGCTGTACAGTGCGGGAGGCACATAATGGTAGCTCGTCCCCTCGTCGCGTAGGGCTTTGTCAATGAGAATCACGTAGGGAGGCTGACCCAACGGGAGGATCTGGCCCGCAGAGGTAATGCTGATCAGCAGTTGGCAGCCTGAAGCGAACAGTTCCTCGGCCACCAGCACCGCAAAAGGAGCGCCCACCACCCGGCCAATAATGCCGTAGGACATGTCCTCATGCGTGAACGTATCCAGGCGCGTATGGTAACAGGCCCAGGTGTGGTGCGGCATGAGACGGTCGGAGGCCCGCAGGTGATCGACGAGGTCGCTGTCGGGATCAAGCACGCAGACGTCCGGAACTGTCCCAGGAGGCAGTCCTTTCTGCCGCCTGGCCTCGCGCAACAGGTTCTGCGGGGTGAATATTGAGGGGGCTTCATAGTCCCTGGGCGCGAAGAGAGGCACAACTTCGAGACCATCTTCATGATCCATATTGTATCTCCTTTTCCTGCCGTCTAATGTACTCAAGAGTATCCACAAAGTGCCAAGAGACACTCGTGCGTCTCAATGCCGTCGTTTGCGGCTGGTGACAGCTTGGGTCATCATAGCATACACTACCGAGTGAGCTAAAGCAGGCCTCTCCCTTGCTTGCGTCTCACGACGACGCGTTTTTTTGCAGGACGTAGAGTGTAGGGCTGAGTTTTCCCAGGAGAATGTAGAGCGCCCAGTGGTAGTTCGCCAGAGCCACTTCATATCTCCTGGTGCCCAGCAGCTCCTGGTAGTACTTTGGCTTGCGCAGCATGCGGGCCAGTCGCATGAGTTCGCGCGAGGCCCTCCCCTCGTGCTCTTCCACCCACTCCATCAACTCGCTGCCCAGCTGCTCTTTGGAATGCATCTGGAGTCCTGCCGCCTGGAATGCCGCTTCGACGACCCCTTCCTCCATGCTCTCTAAGACCAGGCCAAACGACGCATACAGCCATGCCGCTTCTTTCGGCTCCATCCGTCCTGTCGCGACAGTCGTATAGGCCAGCATGGCTCCCGCTGGTTTGAGCACGCGTGCGCACTCGGCTAGCGCCTGTGGGAGGGCAAGGACATGCATCAGCATATCGCGAGACCACAGGAAGTCAAACCGCTCGTCCTCAAAAGGAAGCGCTTCGATGTCTCCCTGCACAAAGGACACCCGGTCGCTCACACCTTCTTGCACGGCTCTGGCACGTCCTTGCTCGACGTGGAACTGGGCAACGTCCAGGCCGACAACGGCACAGCCAAAGCGCTGGGCCAGCGCACAGCTATGATTGCCTCTGCCGCTGCCGATATCGAGAACGAGCGAGGAAGAGCTGACTCCACAAGTGGAGACGACCTCGTAGAGCATACTGTGTGGGCGTGGGTGCAGGCTCTCATCCAGCGGCGCGAAGGGACCGCCCTCGTGGCTGGCCCACATATGCCTATAGATCGCCTCCATCTGTGATTTCTTCTCTGGCATAAGTGCATGGTCCTTCCTCTCCTCTTCCCTTTCCGGGTGTTCTCCTCAGGAGACGTCATGAAGCGGAGCGCCGGGGGCCTTCCGGTGCGAGGGGAGGGTTTCTCGCATCACCACGGAGACGACAACCCCAGAGAGGAAGGTCACTCCACCGATAACGCCGATGGCCCAGAAGATCCCGAACAGGTCGGCCAGGACCCCGGCCAGCAGCGCCCCGATGGCGTATCCACTGTCGCGCCAGAGCCGGTAGACGCCCACCGCCGAGGCACGCCAGTTCGGGTGGGCGACATCAGCGACCGCCGCGAGCAGCGTCGGATAGACCAGGGCTGTCCCCAGCCCAAGCAGGACCATCGTGAGTGCCCACCACTCAAACCCGTGGAGCAGCGGCAACAGCCCTATCGTGACGCCCTGCAGGAGCATTCCTCCCACTATCATGCCCTTGCGTCCAATGCGGTCTGAGAGCGCTCCTGTCAGCAGCTGCGTCGCTCCCCACACACCCGGATAGATGCCCGCCAGCAGACCGATCTGCGCGATACTCAGACCTCCCGCGGCAAAAAAGAGCGGGAACACCCCCCAGGCCAGGCCGTCATTCAAGTTGTTGACCAGCCCGGCCTGACTGACCCCGAAGAGCGTCCGGTTCTTCCAGGAGGTCAGCAAGAAGATGTCCTTGAATGATGGTGCTTGAAGGCGATTACCGGTGGCATCCGTCAGCGGTGGTGCTGAACCTGCCGTTGGCCCGGAGGGATATGCCAGCAGTGCTGCTTCGTGATGGGCATGCCCATGGGACTCGCGCACAAACAGCAGCGACAGCAGCAGACCTGTCAGGGCAAATCCGATGCCGAGCAGGAATGGCTGGGGCCGCAGTGCATACGTTGCGGCAAGATAGCCAGCAGCAATAGCCGCGAGCGAGACCGCGCCGTAGCCTGCCGCTTCGTTGAGTCCCATCGCCAGTCCCCGGCGGGCCGGACCCACCAGATCGATCTTCATGATGACGGTGGTGGACCAGCAGAGGCCCTGGTTGATGCCGAGCAGCACATTGGCAAAGACCACCCATCCCCAGGATGGAGCGTAGATGATCAACAACGGCACGGGCAGCCCGACGAGCCAGCCAGCTACTAGCACGCCCTTGCGCCCGATACGATCGCTGAGCCGACCCGCAAAGAGATTCGCGAGCGCTTTCACCACACCGAAGCTCACAATGAAGGAGAGCACTGCCGTGGTCGAAGCCAGGCCGAAGGTGCGTTGCCCCAGCAGCGGCACGATGCTGCGCTCCAGGCCCACCATGCCGCCGACAAACGCGTTGACGATCACGAGCAGCGTGAACTGTCGCCAGTTGGCGCGCAGGCCAAGTTGCACTGCCGATGGTGCCCCTGAAGAGGAAACTATCTTCACGTCAGGAGATGGCACAGCGGTTCGCTCCTGCTTCTAGCTCGATCACGTCGTGATCAGGCATCAGGCCTGCTTCGTTGAGCCTCGTGATGCGTTCGTAGTTGGGCGGGGTCGGGGGAAGCAGCCTCAAAAGGGTCTCGATAAACGTCGTCCGCGTCTCATGAAGAATACCGACGTGCTCATCGATCTCGGAAAGCCGCGCGCCAATCGGCTCGCCATCAAATGGCACGGGCTGGCTCGTGTGTCCTGGTAGGACGAGCGTCTCCGATGGGAGCGCGAGGAGCTTGTGCAGACTGTGGTAGAGAGAGGAAGAACGTCCTCGCGTTTCCTGCTCATCGGCGTGCAGGTCAGGACGCCCGATACCGGTGAGAAAGAGAGTGTCACCCGTAAAGAGGATGGTGTTGTTGAGCAGGTAACAGGTGCTCTCCGGCGTGTGTCCCGGCGTTTGCAGCGCGGTCAACCTCAGGTGCGGGCTGGCGAGCGTGTCACCGTCGCGTATGGCCGTAAAGGGAAATGACACGCGCTGCTGATCCGGCAGAAAGAGCATGGCGCTACTGCGTTCGGCAAGCTGGCGCGAGCGCGAGAGATGATCAGCGTGAATATGCGTGTCAAAGACGCTGGTGATCTGCCAACCGTACTTTGCTGCCAGGTCAAGATACACCTGTGGATCAAGCGCAGCGTCAATCACCATAGCCTCCTCACCCCAGCCGAAGAGGTACGAGAGGCAGCCTTTGCCGGTGCGCCGCACCTGGATGATGCGGACGTCGTTCGCGTGTACAGGCACTTCAGCAACATTCCAGGCCAGGCTCCACGCCTTCATCCCCCCATCGAGAGAACACGCCTCTACCCCCCGTGCAGTCAGCCGCTCGGCGGCAATGAGGCTGGTTTTGCCAGCCGCACACACGGTCACAATCGGGACAT
>VBHV01000457.1:7095-9922 GCA_005881995.1 Chloroflexota bacterium
TCGTACCCACGCGCATGCAAAAGTGCCACAGCCTCATCCGCAAATATACAGTAGGGGCCGCGACAGTAAGCTACAATCTCCTTGTCCGCAGAAAGCTCTGCCAGGCGTACTTCCAACTCCGTCACCGGAATGGAGCGGGCCTGGGGGAGGTGTCCAGCAGTGTATTCCTCCGCGGGACGCACATCGAGAAGGATGACCTGGTCGTCGCTCAGTCGGTGGAGCAGCTCCTGCGCGTCCATCGGTTGCAATTGAGTGCGGTCCTGCAAGAATGTATGCACTACCCGATCAATCTCGGCAAGCTGTGCCTCGCCCACGGTTCGCAAGGCTTGCCACATCCTGAAGACGCTTTCGTCAGCTAGGCGGTAGTGCATCGAGACGCCGTCGCGGCGGACCTCGACCAGGTGGGCCGCACGCAGCACCTGCAAGTGCTGTGAGGCATTGGCGACTGACATGCCCGTCTCCAGCGCCAGCGCTTCGACGGTGCGTTCACATTGGGCCAACACATCGAGGAGTTCAAGGCGATGGGGACTGGCCAATGCCTTGCCAATGCGAGCAAACTGCTCATAGAGCTGATTCTTAAAGGTGCGTTTCTCACGGGTCTGCATAAAGTCCTTCCTTGTGGTCAGGAGTACGAGGAGCAATTGACTCTCTCATTTTTCTACTATTCAATAGAATACTTGAATAAACATGAGACGTCAAGAGCAAAGGAGTTCCACTTCATCTCGCCATCGCTTGATACTTTCACTCTGGCCTACGGGATCACACTCGTGTCTTTATCAAGCGATAGCACGAAACGTGCCATCAATTCAGCGGTAGCGTCAATATCTTTGAGAGAGACGACTTCCGAGCCGCTGTGCATGTAACGGCAGGGGATGTTGAGCAGACCGGTAGCTACGCCTTCACGTGTGATCTGAATCTCATCATTATCTGTGCCGGTATAGGCTCCCTGTACATCAAACTGGAATGCAATACCGGCCTCTTTTGCTACCGCCATGAGCTTTTGAGAGATGCGCGGGCTTACAAATCCGCCTATAGTGATGCCAGGGCCGCCACCCAGCTTTACATCACCCAGGCGCTGTTTGGAGGTCTGCGGGTGATCGGATGGGAAGGTTACATCTACCGCGATGGCAATATCCGGTTCGACACTATAGGCGCTGGTATGCGCTCCGCGCGTGCCTACTTCTTCCTGTACAGCAGAAACGAAGGAGACGCTGGCATGGAGTAGCTCGCGTTGCGCGTGTAGCCGCCGCATTGCTTCAATAACCGAAAACAGGCCAGCCTTGTCATCCAGGGCGCGTGAGACGACCAGGTCGCCACGCAGCGATTCGAGTTGTGCGGCCCGCGTGGCTGCGGTGCCGAGAGGAACAAGTTGGTGCGCCTCCTCGCGACTTGTGACGCCGATGTCAATCCACATATCCTGTAGCTTTGGCGCTTTGCCGCGTTCATCGGCATCCATCAAATGTACTGCCTGGCAGCCGATGACTCCCAGTAAAGGACCACCGGGTGCATGGACGAGTACGCGATTTCCAGGGAGCGTGGAGGGATCGAAGCCGCCTATCGGTGCAAAATAGAGGAAGCCCTGGTCATCGATGTAGCGAATAATGAAGCCCAGTTCATCGCAGTGCCCCGTAAGCATAACCCTGGGATGACCGCCGGGGTTAAGTGTCGCGATGACATTTCCATGTCTATCGGTGCGTATCTCGTCGGTATACTGCCGTATCTCCTCACGCACCACCTGTTGGGCGGCCTGTTCATAGCCAGAGGGACTGGGGCTGGCGATCAATCGTTTTAAAAGCGAGATGCGCGATTCTTCCATGAAATATAACTCCTTTGTATTTGATGCAAATAGAAAAGGTGAAAGGGCGACCGCCAGGGTCGCCCTTTCACCTTCACGTGTCGCCTTTCGGCGGAAAGATTATCGTACAAATTGTTTCAATACTTCGTCAACCCCAGGATGCAGACGGTTCAGCCGTAAATCTTCGGAACCGCTTGGATCGGTTTGCAGGAGCAGAATCCCCTGTTGAACGCAGGTATTGAGCAGCTCCCGCGCTGATTCGCGTGTCAGGCGCCCCCGAAAACGATTTTTCGGGTTGACGGGATCACCAATAAAATTGGATACGCCAACGAGGAATTGTAAAAATTGGGGGTCTAGCACATCCATGGGATAAGCTGAAGACGCGTTGTAGGGCGAAGGTGACATGCCCTGACCTCCTGCGGAGATGGCAGGCATGCTGCCTGTATTGCCGGACATGGACATCTGCCCATAGCCAGTATCAGCCATTTGCCCGGTGCCACCGAAGGCAGGATTTCCCCCCGGAATGAGCGGCACAAACTGGTTCGCGCTGCTAATAAGGTCTCGGCTGACGGTTCCCGGTATACCAACAACAATCACAGTTTTGTTTAGACGTAACTTAAGACGAGCGCTAATGCGGGTGAAATCCTTATCGCCGGTCATCAAAACGAATGTAGAGATAGTAGGACGATCAAAGACAGTTTCAATTATATCCATCAGCATATTGAGGTCAACGGTACTTTGCACCACCGTACTCTGTACAATGGTATTGGACCCACTGGCATTGATGGCAGGCATATGACCAGTATTGCCTGTATGCACTACAGGCGTACCATTTGGATAACCCAGGGGACCGGTGCTACTACCCTGGCCCAATGAGCCTGTGGGAGTAGTTTGACCATAAGGGGTTGGATAGGTAGGATGGCTCAGGAATTGGCGGGATGGCTCTCGCTGTGGATAATCCTCCGACAGGTAGCCTTCGTCGGCCAATGACTCGTGCTCTTCCAGCATATCCTCGTCGGCCTCGGATGGCCT
>VBHV01000457.1:10212-13636 GCA_005881995.1 Chloroflexota bacterium
TCAGGTTCCCGTCGCTGGATATTCAGCATACTATATCGGATGTTCTCAAAATCGATGAATAAAGCTATTTCTTCAGGCACATTTTTCTCCTTTCATAGGGAGAAACCGCGCAGCCAGAATGTATGATTGTTCAAGTGCATGAAATCAATCGAAGCAATGGCTTCTCCTGCTTTCCAAAGATGCTTGCTCACATTCAAAACGCTACTGCGTAGCTAGTGCTTCGCACTCATCTGAATGTAAGGAAGTATTAGCTATGAGCATATCATACTTTCCTACTAAAGTCGAGTGGTCAAAAATAAAAAATGGCTGGCGCTTTACTTTACATACTTGCTGTGATATAGTCTTGGTAGATGGTAACATATAGGGCATCGTACATTTTGCAACATATGCCCTACCAACGAGTACGGTACTATGGAGTTAGCAACATCGCGTTCCCTCAATGACACAGCTAATAACACACACTGTCCAGTTGCTCTCACTGCTAAAATCATTAGCGGAAAGTGGACGCTGCTTATTATCCGTGATTTAGCCTCCGGTGTCAAACGCTTTAACCAGCTGGAACGTTCCCTTCACGGCATCAGCCCTAAAACCCTTTCCGAGCGGCTGCGTTCGCTTGAAGAAGAGGGCATCGTTTACCGGCAGACCTTTGCCGAAGTCCCCCCACGCGTGGAATACTCCCTCACTGAAAAAGGCCATGACCTCATTGAAGTCGTTGAGTGTATGCGCTGCTACGGCAAACAGTGGTTGTGTGATGCCAACAACTCGTAGGGGCTCACTGTACCACGCCCTCGATGTATTGCGCCCTTACCAAAGTGTGGCAAACAATAGTTATATGACGTGTCAGGACCAGATCTAGCGCTTCGTTGCTGAACAAAAACTCAAATAAAAACCGGGGCTATACCCCGGTCCTTTTGTGTGCGTGGGATGGCCAGATTAGCGCATTGCGCCAACTAGTTCACGCTTGTGGTCAGCCAGGAAGCGATGAAGCGTTCCCTCATCTGCTGGAATGAGTTCTTCGTCTTCTACCTGACCTGTTGAACGACATACCAGGTCATAAAGGCTAGCAACATCGTATCGCATCTGTACCTGCAGATGCCCGTCGCTATTGAATCCTTCGACGAAGAGGCCATCCTCTTCCTCTGAAATTGCGATGCTTTTCACACCGACTTGATCGAGCACCTGACCAACTGCGTGCAGAATGCTTGCATAACTGAACGTGGCCCGCATGAAAACCCTCCCATGGTATTTGGAGATAGACAATCATCGTACTAGAGTAGACAGCGCTGTCAAATTACACGTCACACGGCACTAGTAGAAAGTGTGAAGTCAGCACTACACAACCGAAGTGTACCATACTGTTTAGGGAAACGTCAAGGTCAAGGTTTCCCATTCACCACCCCCGATGTCGCTCTCCATGAAGCTGAAGCATGTACAACGGGCGTCGGACCAGTGTGCTCTCGCCCAGGCGCGTTCAAGATTTCGATGGCTTTCAGTCGCCAGAAGCGCGCGCTGGCAGGGCGTTTCAGCGAGAGATACTCGGCGAGTTCCTCGTCGGTGATATGCGGATTGGCTTTGAGCGCCTCTATCGTCATCTGAAGTTTGTCAGGATTGCCTTCGGTTGCCGTGGCTGGTGACACATGTATCGGTTGTTCGTTTACATTGTTTTCTTGCCCGATGGCCACAATTTGTCCTGTGATTGGTCGATTGGCTTCGTTTGCTTCTACCTCCTGCGTTATAGGCGTCGCCGTTGGCTCAGCGCTCGCTCTATTGGTGATGGATAGAAGACTGGCGGCGTTGAAACGGGTTCCACTCATCAAGGCTCTGCGTAGTGTAGCAATAGGTAAGCTCGTTTGTTTAGCAAGCTCGGTGAGCGCTGTCAGTTGGTGATCTTTCTCCTGCTTCTCCTCCGTCGCTGTTTCTGAAATCGTTTCGGCCATCATCGTATACACGATGCCCAGCAGTGGAAATGCGCTCGCCATGAAAGGAAAGACGCTTGTTAGCCAGGGCGCAGCTGACTCAGCAGAGCTCAGCATGGTGAGGCTATGGAACTGCTTCGCATAAGCCCAGTTGACCGCCCATGAGAAAACTGTACACATCACAATTAGCAGCCAGTGCTGCCAGACCGCTTTGGGAGTCCGGTAGCGGCGATAACGCTGAAAAGCCGTCCAGGAAAGTAAATAGACGGTTACATCAATACTGATGGCGATTGCATAACTGACTGCCCACCACCAGACTCCCTCGGGTCCCTGGGATGGTTCAAATGAGGCAAAGAAATAGGCAACGTGGGGAATCGAGGCCGCCAGAAATACGGCAAAGGCAATCCAGAAAAAATACTTCATGATGAGGTTTTCCCTCCACAAAACTAAGCACCCCTGAGTAATCTCAACATATGAAGCATACCGAACTCTATTATTATTCGTCAATCCTCTTCCCTACTTTAGTACATTCGGGCTAATTTCCTCGCCTCCCCGGTTTTGGCTGGAAAAAGTGTTGACAAGGTTTCCAAAATATGGCATTATACCGAGGCACCAAAAATGAGATGCACATTTACAACTGAAAAAGAATAATTACTTCAATTTTGCCGAGGGCAGACAACAAGAAGAGAGAGACAGAGGAGCTTGCCAGCGTGTCGCCAAGCCGCGAGCGTGAGACAAGCGAGAGAGAGTACGAGGAGGATGCCTAGGCGCTGAAGGCCGACGAAGGACGCGGAGACCGGCGAAACGTTCAGGGGGAGCTGCATGCGAGCGAGGAGCCCTGAGATTCCGAATGGGGCAACCCCTCCAGAGTGATGTCTGGAGACCCGCTGCTCAATGCATAGGCAGCGGGAGGGCAGCAGGCGAACTGAAACATCTCAGTAGCCTGACGAGAAGAAATCAAACGAGATTCCCGTAGTAGTGGCGAGCGAACCGGGAGGAGCCCAAACCAGCGGTTTTTCGGAACCGCTGGGGTTGTAGGACCAGCACACGCGTGACCCACGCCGACTTGAAGGGGTTGGAAGGCCCCACCACAGCGGGTGAGAGTCCCGTAGAGACAGGCGATGGCGAGCGCGCTGGTATCCTGAGTACCACGAACCCCGGTGAGTTTGTGGGAAGCTGGGGGGACCACCCTCCAAGGCTCAACACCTTCAGCGACCGATAGTGAACTAGTACCGTGAGGGAAAGGTGAAAAGCGCCCCGAAAGGGGGATGAAACAGACCCTGAAACCACGAGGGCAGCCACAGGGAAACCGAGTGTGAAGAGCGCGACGAACGAGTGGTGGCGATGATGCGACCCGAAACCACGTGAGCTATCCATGAGCAGAGTGAAGCGACTGTGAAAGGTCGTCGAGGCTCGCACCCACCAGTGTTGCAAAACTGGGGGAGGACTTGTGGATAGGGGTGAAATGCCAACCGAACGTGGAGATAGCTGGTTCTCCCCGAAATGTA
>VBHV01000458.1 GCA_005881995.1 Chloroflexota bacterium
GCTGATGGCTCGCCACCATTGTCCCTACGGTTGGCTTCCCTTACACGTTATTAAGAATGCTGGCAAGCTGGGCGCGTTCCTGTTCGTTTAATGGCTGCAAAGGTGAGCGCGGACGCCCTCCATAGCCAAAGAGCAGGTCGAGCGCGGCCTTGAGTCCCGGCACACTATAGGTGGCGGTGACGGCGGTATTGGCGGGGGCAAGGCGGGCCTGCAGGAGGCGTGCTTCCTCCAATTGTCCGGCGTAAAAGAGTTCTTGCAGCCGGCAGACTTCGCGTGGGAAGATGTTGGCAAGCGCGGCCACGGCTCCTACTGCTCCCACCGAGAGGGCTGGCAGCAGATAGCCTGCGCTCCCGGCAAATACACGGAAACGTGTGGGCGTCTGCCCGCCGATCTGGGATAGCTTCGCCATGTTGCCCGAGCTGTCCTTGACGGCGATGATATTGTGATGCTCAGCAAGCGCGCAGATGGTCGCGGCATCCAGGTCTAATCCGGCGGTATTGGCCGGCATATTATAGATGACGATGGGAAGAGGGCTGTTATCGGCCACAGTGCGGTAGTGCGCAAGCAGGGCATGCTTATCCATGCGCCCTTTAAAATAGAATGGTGGCAGGACGAGCGCGAAATTCGCCCCTGCCTGCGCTGCCTGCTGGCAATTGGCGATAGTGGCGCGTGTCGATTGCTCACCACAACCAGCGAGAATGCTGGCCGATTCGCCAGCAACACTGCGCGTGGTCGCGATGACCTGGGCGCGTTCGTCTCCGCTGAGGTGGACAGCTTCGCCGTTTGACCCCATGACTACATAGCCTGCTATTCCACTCGTCGCTATACGCCGGATGTGTCGTTGCAAGGTGTCCAGGTCAAGCTCTTCGTGCGCGTTAAAAAAGGTGGGTAACGGGGGATAAATTCCACCTTGTGGTGCAGGTGTTTCTACCATAATTTCGCTGTTCCTCCTCTCATTAGCCTTGTCTTGTGCTGATTATAGCACAATTCACATCCATTCAAGGCAATGCCTCACATTTTTACTGTGCTGTAGGGCATAGTAATCACCAAAAAAATAGAGTAAAGTCGTAGATAAGGAAAGAAACAAATGTTAAGTTATGCGGGCGCACTGAATAGTGCCCCTACATCGTATTCTCACAAGGAGACACACACAATGAAGACATCGATTTTGCGGAAGATGGCGGTCAGTATTGCCGTTCTTGTAGTAATGATTTTATTCAGCGCCTGCGCTGGCGTCGGCTCAAACGGGCAGCAAACCTTATCCGGTTCGATTGTTTCGGTGAATGCCAGCACTCATACCGTGGTCCTGAATGTGAATGGTCAGCAGGACACGATTACCAATGTTCCTGACAATGTTATCCAGCTCTTGCAGGGACAGGTTGGCAAGATGTATGGTGTCCAGGTTACACAAAATAGCGATGGCTCCTTCTCCATCGTGGGTGGTACCAACGTAACTTCTGAGAACAACCAGGGCACGCCTGAGACCAATGAGACGCCTAACTCTAATGAGACAAGCACCCCGGAGACGGGCACCCCTGCGCAAGGGACTATCAAGTTTAACGGCAATGTCCAGAGCTCAGGCACGAACAGCCTCGTCGTCAGTCTACCTGGCGGTGGAACGATCTCGCTGAGTACCAACGGCTCAACTGACCTGGGAGATTTCAACAACTCCCTCCCGGCTGTGAACACACAGGTCAAGGTTACTGCAAACGCCAACACTGATGGCAGCTACACTGCTACGAAGATCAGCAAAGCCGATAGCTCGTCTGATGACCTGAATACAATCACCTTCCAGGGTAGGACAACAGCGGCAGTCGGTTCCGACAATGTGATCCACTTCACGGTTGGCGCCAAGAGCTACAACTTTACCATCCCCTCAACTGCTAAGGTGAGCGATTTCAGCAATGCGCAGTCCATCCAGAGCGGCACACAGGTGGAGGTGCAGGTGCAGTACAACGGCTCTACCCCAACAGTCATCAAGGTTGGAATGGCGAGCAGCTAAAAGTAATGGAGAGAGGCAGGTGCTAGATGATCTAGCACCTGCTTGATTGATCTTACAAAGAGGAAACAGGCTGAGCATTCTGATGGATACTGAGCCTGTTTCTTATTTTGCGCAATCGAACAAATGCAAATAGATGAGGCCCTTGTCATCGATCAAACAACCATATAGAATATGGTGCAGTATAAGATTTACCGCTATCATCAAACGCTTCAGGCATACATTATTTAAGCTGCCTATTTTTTGTTGAGGAGATGGCGAAGATGGCTGACCGTATAGGACAACAACTCGGCAACTATCGACTCACTCGATTGCTGGGGCGGGGAGGATTTGCCGAGGTCTATCTTGGCGAACATCATCGTCTCAAATCTCAAGCAGCAATCAAAGTGCTGCATACTCAACTGTCGGATGAGGACATCACAACATTCCTGAACGAGGCGCAAACTATAGCCAGGTTGGAACATCCCAACATCATTCAAGTGCTAGATTTCGATATTACCGACGGTGTTCCATTTCTTGTGATGAGTTTTGCCCCCGAAGGCACCTTGCGCCAACGCCACCCTAAAGGAACTCAATTATCACCAGAAATTATCTTGCCCTATGTTAAGCAGGTTGCTGATGCTTTGCACTATGCACACAGTGAAAAGCTAATTCACCGGGACGTCAAGCCAGAGAACATGCTGCTGGGGCGGCGTAATCAGGTCCTGCTCAGTGATTTCGGCATTGCCTTTATCATGCAAAGCTCGCACTATCAAAGCTTGCTCAATACTGCCGGTACAGTCTCCTATATGGCGCCTGAGCAAATTCAAGGTAAACCACGCCCGGCCAGCGACCAGTATGCCTTGGGGATTCTCATCTACGAATGGTTATCGGGGAATCGTCCTTTTCAAGGTTCATTCACCGAAATAGCTACCCAGCACGTGTTAGCTCCTCCACCTCCCTTGCGGGAAAAGGTACCTGGAATTGCACCCGCTCTCGAACAAGTGGTACTGAAAGCGTTAGCCAAAGACCCGCATCAACGCTTCACAAACATGCAGGAATTTGCTTCCGCCTTTGAGCAAGCTTATCATTCTCCGCCGATAGCCAGCCCAACTATCTTACTGAACCAACCTCCAGCGAATCCACCAGCACCGAGAAGTCCATTTTCGTTCCCACAAAATCCAAATGCCTTGCCAAATGTGGCTCCTCAATCATATAGTCAGGCTCCCTTACCTGTCCAGCTTCCTGCATCGTACTCTCCAACCGCTTCCCCGAATATGAATCAAGCACCGATCAGAACAGTGGTACCACCGTATAAACCTCAGCGACAAAAATGGAACATTTCGCGTCAGGCTGTTCTGGTAAGCGTGATAGGGCTGATCCTTGTGGGAGGTATAGCTATAGGGCTGCTAACCGGAGGTATTCAATCGCTGTTTCGGACTGGTGTTGGAGGGAATGGACAGCACGCATTGTCGGGTACGATTGTTTCGGTGAATGCCAGTACGCATACAGTGGTCCTGAATGTGAATGGTCAGCAGGACACGATTACCAATGTGCCTGACAATGTTATCCAGCTTTTGCAGGGGCAGGTTGGCAAGATGTATGGCATCCAGGTTACACAAAATAGTGATGGCTCCTTCTCCATCGTGGGTGGCACCGACGTAACTCCTGAGAACAATCAAGGCACACCTGAGGTGAATAACACGCCTGGTTCCAATCAGACGCCTACCACAGTGACGGGAAGCCCTGCGCAAGGCACCATCCAGTTTAACGGCAATGTCCAGAGCTCCGGCACGAACAGCCTCGTTGTCAGTATACCCGGCGGTGGGACGCTCTCGGTGAGCACCAACAGCTCAACTGACCTGGGGGATTTCAACAATTCCCTCCCGGCTGTGAACACGCAGGTCTTGGTTGTTGCAAATGCAAATACCGATGGCAGCTACACTGCTA
>VBHV01000459.1 GCA_005881995.1 Chloroflexota bacterium
ATGGGACTGATACAGCAGAACGGTGGGCCGAGCATGAATGGCAAATGGGCGGTAGCCCCGGTACCACAGAAGGTATCGAACACGTCATTCATTGGCGGTAGCGACCTCGTGGTGTTCAAAAACAGTCCGAACCGTGATGCTGCCTGGAAGTTTGTGCAGTACCTCCTTGATCCCAGCGTTCAGTCAAAGTGGTACGGCATCGTTGGGGGCCTGCCCGCTGTGCAGTCAGCATGGAGCAGTGGAACGCTCGCCAGCGACAAGAACCTGGTAGTCTTCCACACGCAGTTGAGCAACACACTCGGACCCCCGGCGATTACCAACTGGGAGCAAGTGGCTAACGTCATCGACAATGACATGCAACAGACCTGCCTGGGCAAAACCTCACCGCAGCAAGCAGTGCAGGATATGCAGCAAAAGGCTTCGGCCATAGGGAGTGGGCAATGAGCAATGTTACAAGTGCCATAGCTCCTCAATCCAAGGCGGCGCTTAATGCGCCGCCCCAGGCCCACGTGAAGCGTCACAATCTGGCGGGTTGGCTCTTCGCAACTCCCTGGGTAGTCATTTTCCTGGCGTTCATGGCTTTACCAATTATCGCGTCCCTGGTACTGAGCTTCACGGATTTCGGCATTGCCAACTTGCAAAATCCTTTTAATTTGCATTTTATAGGCATGCGGAATTACGCAAGGCTTGCGCAGGATCAGTTGTTCCTCACCGCGGCCCTTAACACCATCATTGTGGTGGTCATCGGTGTGCCGTTGAATGTAGGGCTTGCTTTGCTCATTGCAATCGGTGTTAACCAGGGCGTGAGCTATGTGAGAACAATTTTTCGTGTTGGATATTACCTGCCGGTCGTTACCAGCATAGTAGCCATCGCCGTCGCGTGGAAATTCTTGCTCGATCCCGACGCGGGTCTTGTCAACAACCTGCTTCACTTGCTCCGCCTGCCTGGCCCAAACTGGCTGGGCAACCCATCCCTGGCCCTGCCCTCGGTCATTTTTGTGGTGGTATGGCGTAACGTGGGCTACGCTATGATCATCTTGCTGGCAGGTCTTCAAGGGATAGACCTGGCCCTTTACGAAGCCGCGCACATAGATGGCGCTGGAGCTTTCGCGCGCTTCCGCTACATTACGCTCCCCATGCTGCGGCCTGTGCTGCTCTTCGTCTCTGTGATCACCAGTATTGGTTTCCTGCAAGTCTTCCAGGAACCATATGTTATGACTGCAGGTGGGCCGCTCAATCGCACGCTCACCATCTCGCAGTACCTGATCCAACAGGGCTTCGACTTCTTCAATCAAGGGTATGCAAGCGCAATGGCCTACATCCTGTTTCTCGCCATCGTGATACTGACGCTCGTTCAGTTTCGCTTGCTGCGACCCCAGACCTGATAGAAGGGAGGTTACATTATGTTACAAACCGAATCTCCTGAACAGATTATAGCCAGGCCATTACCGGAGACCACACCGGAGCAATCGACTCAACCGAAGAGGGTTAAAACAAACTGGTGGGTCTACATTCTCCTCACAGTGGGCCTTATCATCATGATTGGGCCTTTCGTGTGGATGGTGCTGGATTCTCTGAAGGGACAGGCCGAGTTGGCCCAACTTCCACCGACCTGGTTGCCCGTAACGCCAACCCTGAATAACTCCAGCAGGCTCTTCACCGAGCTCAACTTCCCGCAATACTTCCTGAATTCGGTGATCCTCGCTGTTTCTGTGACGGTTTTAAACCTGCTCTTCTGCTCGATGCTGGGCTACGCTCTTGCCAAGCTCAAATTTGTGGGGAAAAATGCCCTGTTTATCCTGGTACTGGTAACGCTTATGGTACCAAGCACGGTTACACTTGTTCCCCTGTTTGTGCTGATGAGCAAGCTGCAGCTGGTCAATACGCTGACGGCGGTCATCCTGCCAGAAGCGGCAGGGGCGTTGGGCGTCTTTCTTATGCGGCAGTTCATGCTCGACATACCGGATGAACTACTCGACGCGGCCCGCGTGGATGGCGCCAGCGAATTTTATCTCTACTGGAGGATAGTGCTGCCCCTCAGTGGTCCGGCCCTTGCTACCCTGACCATCCTGACCTTCCTGGCTTCATGGAATGACTTCATCTGGCCCCTGATCGTTCTTACTAACGATCAAAGCTACAATCTGCCGGTAGCGCTCGCTACCTTTGCAGTTGGCGAGCACGGAACGGATTACGGGATACTCCTGGCCGGTGCCGTGGTGGTCATCACGCCGATTGTCATTGTCTTCATACTGCTGCAGCGCTACTTCACACAAGGGATCGCGATGACAGGGCTGAAAGGCTAAACTATGGAAACTCCTTCACACAACGACAAGCAGGCTCGCGTTGAGTGGGAGGAGCGGATAGGTCAGCGTACAGGTGAAGATGCACAGGGTAGAGGCGTTAAGACGGGCTTAGCGCCTCCAGATGGCCTGCAGTCTGAGTCGGGGGCAGGCCAGGTGACGCTGCACTGGCAACTCGTGGAAGGCGCCGTGGGCTATCTCGTTCATCGCAGCGAATCGCCCGCGGGTTCCTTCGAGCCCGTCGATCATGGAGGAGGCGATGTTCTAGCGGTGCCAGGGCCGCCCTATTGTGACACTACAGGCATTCCTGGCACACGCTACTGGTACGCGGTCGCGTCGATAGCCGATGCGAGTTCCGCCCCCGGCAAACTCTCGAGGCCTGTTGAAGCAAGCTCGAGAACAGGTGACGCCCAGCCCGTAATTCTGAGTATCAAAGCCCAAACGCCGGCAGGGCAACTCAACCCTGCCTGGCATATG
>VBHV01000112.1 GCA_005881995.1 Chloroflexota bacterium
CTGCTGGTGCTCGAACTGCTCGGCGAGAGCCAGACCCGCCTGCACCACCTCCAACGCTCGTGCGTACTCCCCTCGCGGTCCCAGGTATTGTCCCAGGGCGAGCAGGGCGTAGATTTCGGCAGAGCGCTGACCAATCTCACGGGCGATCTTGAGGGCCTGTTCCCCAAAGTGCACAGCGTCGCCGTAACTGATCGTGCCTGACACCATCGTCTCGGTTTCATACCCCCCTGCCAAAACCATCAACGTCGTCAGGCTGGAGGCTAACGCTTGACGGTCGTCGAATTGCTGGAAGAGCGCGCTGGCTTGTTGACAATAGGCTGACCCTTGCAGCAGATTACCCCCAAGACAACTCGTCATGCCCAGCAGGTCATAGGTTTCGGCGATGCCATGCTGATCTTGCGCCTGCTGAAACACTGCGAGCGCCTCCTGATGGGAGCGTAAGGCTTCCAGAGGCTGCTCGACATTCAGGTGCCAGTTGCCCAGGCGGTTGAGGCTGTGCGCCAGCGTCAGCGGGTCGTCCATGCTCCGGGCCAGGGCCAGGGCCTGCTGAAAACAGGTGCCTGCCTGGGTATAATCGCGTTGCGCCCATAGAAAGCCCAGGTCCATCAAGGCCTGCCATTCCGCGTGGAGGTTTCTAGCACTTTGGGCTATCTGTAAGGTGGTCTTGCAATCGGCTTGAGCATGCTCAAATTCCCCCAGGGTTTCGTAGGCCTGTCCGCGCAGGCGATAGAGCAGTGCAGGAGGCGGAATCGAGCCCCGCTGTGCCGCATCCAGCGCGCGCGTAAACTGCTCTATGGCCGCACGCGGCGCGTACAGGCGAGACGCCTGCTCTCCGGCACGCTGTCCATACGCCAGCGCTTTCTCCCACGCGCCCGCCTCGTAGAAGTGGTAGGCCAGGTCCGCCAGGTGGGAGGTGGGGGACTCCAGGGTAGATATATAGAGACGCTCCATTGTGTCAGCAATACTGCGGTGCAGAGCCTTGCGCTCGCGTACCAATAGGTCGGCATAGATAGCCTGACGTGTCAGCGCGTGGCGGAAGGCGAACTGCTCCGCCGATTCCTCAACGACCAGTTGGGCAGCGATCAACTCCTTAATGAGTTGGAGCAGTTGTTGTTCGTCATGCTGCGTGAGTTCTTGCAGGAGGGCAAAGTCGAAACGCCGGCCAGCAACTGCCGCCAGGCTCAACACTCTCCTGGCAGAATCACTTAGTCGATCCGTACGCTGCTGCACTGCATCCTGTATGCTGCGCGGGACATGCAATTCGCGAAGCTCCTTGCGTTCCCATTGACCGTTGGTATAAAAAATCTCCCCTGTTGCAATCAGTGACTTGAGCGCTTCTTCAACGAAGAAAGGATTGCCCTCCGTGAGCGTATAGATAGGATCGGGTAACTCTAAACGAGTTGAACGAGGCAGTACAAATATGGCATGTAGCATTGCCTCGATCTCGTCTCGTGTGAGACGAGCGAGCAAGGTCTCCTGCGCGAGCCGTTCCCGGTCCAACTGCGCCAGGAAATGGCGCAAACTGGGATGCATCTCGTCACTACGGTAGGTCAGCAGTAGGAGGAAACGCTGAGCAGAGCAGCGGCGTGCAAGGTAGTGGAGAAATTCCAGGCTGGTGTCATCGCTCCAGTGCAGGTCTTCCACCACGAGCAGTAGGGGGTGCGCGCTGGCCTGGCCAGTCAAGAAGTGGGCGAGAGTCTCAAAGCGGCGGCGTTTCTCCTGTTCGGGATCGAGTGCTGGCAGCATAGGTGGGGGAGATCCATCTGCGTGGCCGATATCGGGGAGCAAGGGAAGGAAGGCCTGTACGACCTGCTTCACCTCGGAAGCGGACAGGGCTGATGGATAGCTGGTCAAGAAAGAGCGCAAGAGGTCCAGCAGAGGCGCGTAGGGGATAGCGTGATCGGTCGGAAAGCAGCAGCCTTGCAACAACAGAAAGTCGTGAGAAGCTGCAGAGGTTTTGATCTCAGCAACCAGGCGTGATTTGCCAATGCCCGCTTCCCCGGAAAGCAGCGCGACCTGCCCCTGACCGCTCTTCGCCCGGTCGACGAGCGAACGCAGAGCGGTGAGATCATGCACGCGGCCGATCAAGACCGGGCAAAGAACAGGTGTATCAAAGGGCACGTTCATGACATTGGCCTCTCTAGCTATGGACAAAGCGCTGAACTGTTGCTTCTCAGTAGTCGATCTGTCTTTGTGCATCAGCGGAAGTATACTACAGGTTGAGCTTCCTTTAACAGTATACCACGTCGTCAGAGCTTCACTGGACAGGATGCCACCAGCGCTCCCAGCAACTTTTATATCAGCTAGTCAACGAGCCGGAGAGAGAATTCAAACCGTTGAATTAAGCATCACATAGGACATACTGATCTAGACGCTGCTTTCTAACGTACACCTGGTATCGAATCTTGTTAAGGGGCCGAGGTGCAGGAGCACCCCCTGGTTCCATGAACTCGCAGGCATGGAATGCTCCAAGAGTATGAGATGAAACGACGCAAAAGGCCTGTCTTGCATTAAAACCTGACCTGAAACAGGATACCTACAAAGGAGACTGCCGTGACAACAGATGTATTTCGCCATGTACCAGAACCGGAGAAGCAACTGGCGCACTATTCCCTGCTCGACGCGCTGCTCGCCCGCCGCTCGCGACGCTTCGGCAAAGGCATGCGTTTGAACGGTGGGCCCCTGGCCTATGCAAGTGTGCACGAGCCAGAACCACTCAGCCTGGCAGAAGAGGCGGCCCTTGCCTTTGCCGCCTGTGGCATCACCGGCTACACAATGGCGGAACTGCCGTATCAAGCGGGCGATGTCGCTGGGGCTGGTGGGGGCAATATCATCATGAACTTTGTTGGCCGGACGGCCTTCAGTGCGGACGCCGCGCACCTGGTAACCGTCTTTGTGCTCAATGACGATGGTGTCTGGCTGCTCAAGCGACCTCAGGACTATCCACGCCTGGAGGTGCCTGAACTGGTCAAGGCGGCACGTGAACAGCGCTGGGTGGACCTGTACGAAAAGAGCCGTGTGCGCATTGCCGACCGGCGTTTGGATGTGCCCCGAGAGCCTCCATTTGTGCCCCCTTTCAATAAGTGGTCGACGAACCTGCGTGGCACCACCTACTTTCTTCCTATTGCTGAACTCAGTGGCCTCTTTATCAATGTCCTGCTGGCGGCGTTTAGCGAAGAGGTGGCGTACTTCGTCGTAGATGAGCGCCATAACTTTCAACCGGCGGGCGTTGCCAAATTCGCCCGTTCGAAAGGGGGCTACCTGCACGACAATTTCATGGAAGGCCGTGCGGCTACTGTAGGCTTACTCGACACCTGGATGTATGAGTTTGCCGCCGTCGAGCAAGGGGCTATGCTCCAGAACCTGGCTCTCGTGACCGCAGCCCTGGGACTGGGCGGGTTTCCCCACCTGGCGTCTCACCCATTTGGCTGGTTTCAGGCGCTCGACTTTCGTATGGAGGATATTCCATTCTCGCGCACTATTGGTGCCGGACTGCTCATGAAAGGCCTGTTGGGGCTGCTCAAAAAAGATATCCCTATCCCGACGGCGGTCGGGCTGGAACGGGATGGTCAGGTGCTCATCAAGCCACGCTGCGTGATGGCGGAGCAGCCACCAACTGGCAGGACGGGGCGGCGGTGCAGGCTGGCATTCCTCGCTACTCCGACCAGGCCATCGCGGCGACGATCGCTTGCTGTGAGTATCTCTACTCACGTTATGGCCGTATCCCAGCGACCAATGGGCCATTCCGCACCCTGATGGCCTACCAGGCTCACCACCTGGATGCCGATTTCTATCGAGAGTTTTATCGTCCTGAAGTCGTAGCTCAAATCGAGCGTCGAGACTAAAGAACCGGCGAAGCTGGAATTCCAAATACTTCACTCTGGCAGCTTGTCACTGCGCTTGCGAAATGGCCCAGGCCGCGTTCACGAGGCCGATGTGACTGAATGCCTGCGGGAAGTTACCCAGCAATTCGCCGGTCGCCGGGTCTACCTCCTCGGCAAGCAGCCCGACATCATTCGCATAGGCAATCGCCTGTTCAAAGGTCGCCCTGGCCAGCTCGATCTCCCCGGCCAGCGCCTGCGCCTGGGCAAGCCAGAAGGTACAGAGGAGGAATGTCCCTTCCTCCCCGGCCAGGCCATCGGATGCGCGGTAGCGGTAGACCAGGCCGTGCGCATCGGTGAGCCGCTCAGCGATCGCGTCGATGGTGGACCGCATGCGTGGATCGGTGGCGGGCAGGAACCCCACAATCGGCATCATAAGCGAAGAAGCATCCAGGTCATCGGAGCCAAACGCCTGGCTGAACGCCCTGGCCTTCTCGCTCCAGCCATGGGTGAGGATGGCGTCGCGGATTTGCTCGCGTGTCGCGCTTTGAGTAGAGGAAGTCCCTCGGGTCTCCTCGTACCTCCCAGATGCCCTGGTCCTGTTCCTGCCAGCGAGCTGCCGCGGCGTCTGCAACCTCGACCAGGAAGTGGCGCGTGACCTCGTCGAGATCACCGAGCTGGTCGCGCAGGCGACGAGCCGCGCCGAGGAGCTCACCGTAAACATCGAGTTGTCGTTGATTCCAGGCTCCGTTACCCACGCGCACGGGTCGGCTGTCGCGCCATCCAGACAGGTGGTTGATTGTGCGTTCGCTCAGATCGTGTTCGCCACCGATTCCGAACATTATCTGGAGATCGGCATCTCGCCGGATCTGGGTCGCCACCGCGCCCGCCATCCAGGAGAAGAACCAGTACGCCTCGTCGGGGCAGGCGGCGACCCAGAGCGCGTCGAGCGTAAAGCTGGCGTCACGCACCCAGGTGTAGCGGTAGTCCCAGTTACGCTCTCCCCCGATGGACTCCGGCAGCGAGGTGGTGGGTGCTGCAACGATTGCCCCGGTGGGCCGGTACGTAAGCGCCTGCAGCACTCGTCCGCTGTGATGAACCAGGTCCCGCCATGGTCCCTCGTACCGCTGATGCATGTCTGACCAGGTACGCCATCCTATAGTAGTGTCATGCAAATAGTCGGCAATTGCCGCCTCGGTACACATCTGGGGGATTTTCTGCCAACTTGCCTGGTGCTGCAGTGCGAAGTTCGCCTGCTCACCAGCCTGGAGGGTGAAGCGCGCCTGGGCGATCGATTCTTCTACGGATAATACCATCGATGAGGAGAGTACCAGGACATCTGCCCCACCACGGGCGTAAATGCTTCCCTCAACTGGTCTCAGCAGCGGCGCAATAAGGCCGTATTCGAGTCGGGGCGCATATTCAAGCTCGATCTCTACAGTACCACTCTGGCACGACACACAACGGAGCAACACTCCAGGCGAATCGACGCCCAGTTCGTGCCCGCGCTCATTACGCCCCATTGCCATCGCGTCGACCAGCACTGCCGTGCCCGTTGGGGTGCGGAAGGTGGTCTCAAGTACCATCGTTCCTTCAAGATAGCGGCGGTTCACTTCGCTAGCGCCAACCGCGTTGATGGACCAGTGGCCTGCCTGCTCGTCCAGCAGACGGGCAAAAACAGATGGTCCATCGAAGCGGGGAAAGCACAGCCAATCGATGGAGCCAGCGCGGCTGACCAGCGCCGCTGAGCGACAGTCTGACAGTAGAGCATACTCGGCGATTGGTAGGTTACTCATAATGGTTCTCCTCGTCATTTCATAGGTATCTCATCTTGTAGACCTTTATATATTGTGCGGCTTCCCAGCTATTCGTTACACAAAAAGCCCTCTCCTTCAGATAAGCGAAAAGAGGAGTATGTCCTGACGGAAAAAGGTCTGGATCTGATCCCTGTCCTGGTGGAATTGGTGAACTGGAGTGCCAACCAGGATCCGCAAACCACTGCCCCTGCTGCCTGGATAGCTCTGATGGAGGCTGAGAAAGAAAAGATGATCCAACGCATTCGTGAAACGGTGCAAAGTGGCGGCTCCGTCTTTGCAGGCGAGAAGAGTCTTCTGAGTCAATTCGTGTAGTGTCAATTACAAGTTGCCACTGGCGGAATCGGCACCAGTCTTTGGGCCGCTGCAGTCTCGGAAACTGAACGGTGAGACTGCCCGTGGCGCATCTTGAGGTAGCTCTATGTAAAGGGGTCACTGTTCTTCTTTGCGCTCATTTCATTTCGGAGTTACGGAGGAATTTTCACTACCTGAATCATTTTTTCGGGAATATTATAGTTGCTAATTGCAGAAGTAAAGGGGTATAATGATATCCGCGCACAGTTCCAAGGATACTTTATTGCGAGGATTTCTTAAGAAATGCGGAAGGTAACATGTGAACATAGAGCAGCAATCGCAACCACTAGCCGCAATCAGATTCCTGAAAGGCCCCCTCACTGGCATCACATTTCAAATCGCCAGCCAATTACGACAATTGGACGCGACAACAGTAACGATATTACCAACCTCTATCAGAAAGTTTCCCGCTTTCATGCTCGTCTCATATTTTAGGAGGAGTCTCACAGGCTCTGCAAGTTTTCATTGTGCCAGGCGCGGGCTACGCTCCGACCTTTCTGTTTTTGATGACCTTCTCTGCTAAGTGATAAGCTCAATGGCGATGAGCTTTTTGGCAATAGCTCACCTCCCATGGGACGCTCTTTTCCACCTATAGTCAGAGTGAGGCTCTCCAGTATCTTCTCTTGAAGTGGCTGGCTGTGATTAACATAATTCTTGTATTTGGTATTGCCATCGGATATCTCTTGAAACGAAAAGACGCACGAGGATAAATTTGGATGAGTTAGCTCATTCTAGAAGAAGGAGCAGGTGATGGTACGTAGCAGCAAGGAATTACTCGGCAAGGTGCTGGGAAGTTGTACACTTGAGCAACTGCTTGGACAGGGGGGGATGGGAGCAGTCTATCTTGCACGACAGAAACGCCCTTCACGTTATGTTGCAGTGAAAGTGCTGTTGCCGGATATAGTGATGAACAGCCAGATGCAAGCGCAGTATCTGGCTCGTTTCCAACGTGAGGCCGATATTGTCGCACGACTGGAACATGTCAATATCGTGCCGATCTACGAGTATGGCGAACAAGATGGGCTGGCTTACCTGGTGATGCCTTATCTTCAAGGAGGAAGTCTTTACGATGTCTTAGTGCAGCGTAGTCGGCTTCCGCTTGATGAGACGATTCGGTATTTGAGTTCAGCAGCAGCAGGCCTGGATTATGCACACATGCACGGCATCATTCACCGTGATCTCAAACCGGCCAACTTTCTCTTGCATGGCGATGGAAGGCTGCTTTTATCTGATTTTGGCATTGCCCGCATTCTGCAAGATGAGATGAGCGCAACAGCCGGAGGATCGCTTACCGTAGCGGGGACAGTACTTGGCACTCCGCACTATATGGCGCCAGAGATGCTGCGCGGAGAGCAGGTTGATCATCGTGTTGACCTCTACGCGCTGGGCATTATCGCCTACCAGTTGCTCAGCGGGCAACTTCCTTTTCAGGGAGAAACCCCTTATGCAATCATTGCCGGTCATATGCAAGGACAGCCCCCTTTACTGCACCAGATCAACCCGGCCATCCCTCCGCCAGTGGGTAGTGCAGTGCAACAGGCTCTTGCTAAGAACCGTGAGGATCGCTTCCCTTCTGGGCAGGCGATGGTACAGGCTTTATCTGCCGCCACCCCCATCGCTGTCAGTACAGCTGGAATGGATGCAAATAATGCTCCTACTCTTCTTCCATCCAATCCGCAACTGATGGCGGTACTGCCTGGCTCGCCCTTTAGCCAGGCAGGAACACCTCTTCCAGAGGAAAGAAAGCTGGTAAGTATTCTCTTCGCCGATGTGACGGAGGCCGCCACATTTGAGGAAGCACTTGACCCAGAGGATATCCGCGCGCTGATGGAACGCTACTACGCGCATGTTCAGCGTGTGATCTCTGATCATGGTGGTATATTTGAAAAGTTTGCCGGAGATGCAATTCTGGCCGTCTTTGGCTTGCCTCGAACCCATGGCGATGATGCTGAACGTGCCGCGGCTGCGGCATTGGCATTACGTGAAGCGATGACGAGCGATCAGGCTTTTAGTGAGTGTTTGCAGCTACAGATAGGCATCAACACGGGCGAGATAGTTGCCACCAATAATCCTTCCAGAGGAAAATATGATGTGAAGGGTGAGGTCGTTACCGTTGCAAGGCGGCTGCAACAGGTAGCCAATGCAAATGAGATTCTTGCAGGTGAACGGACCGCTCAGGCGGCTCGCACCGCTTTCGTGTTTGGTGAAGAGCGGCGGGCCGAGGTGAAGGGGAGGAAGAAGCCTTTACGAGCTTTTCCCCTCACAGGGGTACGCCAACTTCGCCAGATCGATCGACCATCCCTGGTCGGCAGAAAGCAAGACCTGCTTCAGCTTGAGCTGCTGAAGTCTCGGACCCTGGAGGAGCGACGACCCCAACTGGTATCAATCGTTGCACCGGCAGGCACTGGCAAATCACGATTGCTGGAGGAGTTTCTCTCGCGGCTCGATCCGCTAGATGGTTTCCAACATGCCACCGCTCGCTGCTTACCCTACGGTCAGAACCTCACCTATTCGCCGCTACGGGGCCTACTGACTGAACTGTTCGGTAGCAAGGTTGGCAAGTCACAGGTTATCGATGTTTTTGTGCGTGGAGGAAATACGCCTGAGAATGCCTCACGTCTGGCTGAGCGTGTGCTAACTACGTTGAGCGTAGAGGAAGAGGAGAACAGCGACCGGGAAAATATCTTCTTCGTCTGGCGGCTTCTGATTGAATTGCTTGCCTACCAGGCTCCGCGCATTGTTATCTTTGAAGACTTGCATTACGCCAGTGATAGCCTGCTCGATCTCGTCGAACAGCTCTTGCACCCACGCACTCAAGCCCCACTCCTGGTCATCGTCCTCAGTCGCCCTGAGTTGTTGGAGCGTCGTCCTACCTGGGGGGGTGGTCGTCAGAACTTCATCATGCTCACTCTGGAACCGCTTTCTCAGATCCAGACACAGGAGCTCGTGGGACGATTGATGACAGAACTAACTCCTGAAATACGTAAGCGCATTGCCGAGCGTTCGGGTGGCAATCCCTTCTTCGCCATTGAGCTGATGCACGTTATAGCCGAACAGGGTACTGGCAAAGGAAATGATGCTGAAGTGGATATCCTTCCAGACACTGTGCATGCTGCTATTCTGGCACATCTTGACCGTCTTTCACTTCAACAACGCAAAATTGCGCAGATCGCCTCAGTTGTAGGGCCCACATTCCGTTCAACAACCCTTCATTCTGTACTAAGCGATCTACAACCGGATGACATGGACGCCGCACTTGATGCACTCTTCATGTCTAACCTCATTGTACCTGCTGAAGAGGAGAGCTATACCTTCCGCCATGCCATCATCCGCGATGTGGCCTATGGTACCCTTTCCCGTGCAGAGCGTATTCAGCTACACGGAAAGATCGTTAGCAGCCTGCAACCCTTTGCAGCAGAACATGCAGACGAGTACATGGAACTGCTTGCCTATCATTATCGTGAAGCGGTACAGCTTGCACGACAGTCAGTTGTACCGCTTGAACTTCCCTCCGAATTGACTCACGCTTTGAATTCCTGGCGGCGACGTGGGCGTGGAAGCTGGCTGGACTTGAACTTCCCCTAGATTCTGACTTTCAAAGCCTGAATCTAGTTGCGTTTTTCTTGTTCCAGGTGATATGATAGGCTCAGCTACAACTGAATAGCTTATTGCCACTAAAGTTATCGTATTTCGGCCCCGTTGATAAGTTTGTCTGAAAGTAAATGAGCAAAATGGAGACAGAAGTACCTATACATCAACCTGTATCTGTTTCTACCGCTTCTCTGCTGATCGTAGATGACAACAGCATGAATCGCATCATGCTCTCGCGTTATACGATGAGGCTTGGCTATCAGTCCACGCTGGTTGAAAATGGGCGGCAGGCCCTGGAAAAACTCCAGAATGAGTCATTTGACCTCGTCTTGCTGGATGTACAGATGCCTGAAATGGACGGCTACCAGGTGCTGGAGCAGATGAAAACTCATCCTTACCTACGTGAGATACCGGTGATTATGATTTCCGCCGTCGATGAACTGGAGAGCACGGTCAGATGTATCGAGCTGGGAGCTCAGGATTACCTGCCCAAGCCCTTCAACCCTGTGCTGCTTCGGGCTAGGCTCACCGCTTGCCTGGAAAGAAAACGGCTGCGCGACCAGGAAATCGACTACTTACGCCAGGTCGGGCAAGTGACGGCAGCGGCAGCGGCCATCAAGAACAATACCTTTCAAACGGAGAGCCTGGATGAAGTGGCCAGTCGTTCTGATGAACTGGGGCAGCTTGCCCAGGTCTTTCAGGAGATGGCACTCCAGGTCTACGCCCGCGAACAGCGCCTGCAACAACAGGTGCAGCAATTACGCATCGAGATTGACCAGGCCAGGAAGGCCCGGGAGGTCGCCGACATTACCGACAGTGAATACTTTCAGCAGTTGCTTGGCAAAGCAGATGAACTACGTAACAGAGTAAAGACCGGAGAGTAAAACGAATACAATACGGAGAGCACGCTAAAGGGCTGTACAGTGAGGCGTGAAAGAAAAGCAAGATGCACTGGCAATTTACTCCATATGAGATTCCTTACGCTATTGCCGCAGCTGTATCGCTCTGGCTTCTGAACGTTGCCTGGTGGCGTCGCTTTATAGCCGGTACAGCAGCATTCGGCTTTCTTATGTTTGCGGTAGCTGAATGGTCGGTGGGGCAAATACTGGCCCTGGGAAGTGCTGGTTTTCCCATCGTCATCCTCTGGAACAACATTACGTTGCTAGGCATCGTGATTGTGCCAGCCGCCTTGTTTGCCTTTTCGCTCCAATATACTGGCCGTACTCAATGGTTGTCATTTTCCTCGATAGTACTCCTGGCTATTGAGCCGTTCGTTACGCTACTGCTCATCTGGACGAACACCAAATTCGGTCTGAGCGTGAGCAGCACCATATTGAACAAAAGTACCTCGTTTTCAGCACAGACTACCACTTATGGCTCCTGGTTCTGGATCAATACCGTCTATTCCTATCTGTTAGCCTTGCTCGCTACCCTCCTCCTTGGTTGGTTTATCCTGGTACGGTTACGTTTAGCATCCTTGTATCGTGGACAAGTTGTTGCTTTGTTAATCGCCATATTAGTCCCGTGGGTAGGGGGTGCAGTAGCAGCCTTTGGTTGGAGTCCATTTCGTACCCTGGATTTGACTCCTCTGGCGCTTACGATTACTGGTCTCGCGTTGTCCTGGGCCCTCTTCCACTATCGGATAGACGAGCTAGTGCCGGTGGCGCGCAACATCGTAGTGGAAAACATGAGTGACGCTGTGATTGTGATGGATACGCATCACCGGATTACAGACCTCAATCCGGCAGCGGAGCTTCTCATTGGTCGCAAACTTTTAGAAGTGAAAGGGCAATCCAGTCTCCAGGCAGCCTCGGCTTTTTTCGACCAGATCCAACGCTTTTACAATCTCACAACAGCCCATGAAGAACTCGCTCTCACGCTAGAAGGAACCCCTCACTACTTCGATCTGCGCATCTCGCTCCTTCCAGACCGGCACGGTTCTCCTACCGGTCGTCTGGTTGTTCTACGGGACGTCACTGAGCGGAAGCTGGCAATGCAAGCCATGGACCAGGCAAGAGCCGCTGCGGAGTCGGCCAACGAGGCTAAAAGTGCTTTCCTGGCCATGATGAGCCACGAGATCCGTACTCCCATGAACGCTATTATAGGGATGACCAGCTTGCTACTCGATACGAACTTGACTCCAGAGCAGCTTGATTATGCCGAAACAGTTCGCTCAAGTAGCGAAGCCTTGCTGACCATCATCAATGACATTCTGGACTTCTCAAAAATTGAAGCTGGCAAACTAGAACTTGAACATCAGCCCTTCGACCTGCGTGAGTGCATGGAAACGGCCCTGGATTTTGTGGTAGCCAGGGCTACCGAGAAAGGTCTGGATCTGGCTTACCTGCTGGATGAGCTGGTTCCTCCTGCTATCTATGGGGATGTAACCCGCTTACGCCAGATACTCGTCAATTTACTCTCAAATGCCGTCAAGTTTACGGAAAAGGGCGAAATCGTGCTCTCTGTTACAGCCAGGCGCAAGGATGAAGAAGGGAAGTCGGACGGACATACTCGCAGCGGATTGCCTGTCTATGAGCTCTGTTTCTCAATCAGAGACACAGGTATCGGTATTTCAGAAGAAGGGAAGGCACGCTTATTTCAATCGTTCAGCCAGGTGGATGCCTCGACAACCAGGCGCTATGGCGGAACAGGCCTTGGGCTGACGATTAGTAAGCGGCTGGCCGAACTGATGGGGGGAACTATGTGGGTTGAAAGCGAGCCAGGAGTTGGTTCGACCTTTTATTTCACTATTCTAGTCCAGGAAGCCTCTACTCCCTCGCGTCCTTACCTGGATTCTAGTCAACCCTACCTCACTGGAAAACGCGTATTGATTGTGGATGATAACGCAACTAACCGTTCCATCCTCTCTCTACAGACGCAATCCTGGGGCATGCTCCCTTATGCCTGTGCTTCTGGCCAGGAGGCCCTTGCTCAGGTAGAGGCAGGTGTGTCTTTCGATGTTGCTATTCTGGATATGCAGATGCCAGACATGGATGGGCTGATGCTCGCTGAGCAGCTACACAGTTTACAGAGCACGCAGCATCTTCCTCTCATTATGCTAACTTCCCTGGGACGGTACGACGTTGATACGCACAATATACAGTTCGCGGCCTTTTTGCATAAGCCACTCAAACCTTCACAGTTATATAATGCGCTACTTCCTCTTTTCGCCGGGCAAAAACACGTTCGATCTATACTTTCTCCAGCAGAGGCAAGAGAAAAAGAGTTTGATGCAGAACTGGGCCTACGACTGCCGTTGCGCATTCTGTTGGCGGAAGACAACACAGTTAACCAGAGATTGGCAGTGCGCCTCTTAGCGCGCATGGGATATCGAGCCGACCTCGCCGGTAACGGCCTGGAGGTTCTGGAGGCATTGCAGAGGCAGAGCTACGATCTGATTTTCATGGATGTACAGATGCCTGAAATGGATGGGCTGGAAGCGACGCGAGTAATTCATAAGGATCTGGCCGCCAGGCAGCGACCGCACATTATAGCCATGACAGCCAATGCCATGCAGGGAGACCGCGAGGAGTGCCTGGCTGCTGGCATGGATGATTACCTTACCAAGCCTATCCAGGTTAAAGCATTACATGAGGCCTTGGAGCGGGCCGGGCTCGAAGCCAAACGGCGCACTGCTTCTCAACCGCTGCTTGAAAACCCATCCAGGGAAGCGATGCCAGTTCCTCACGATGGAAAGCGACAGGCAGAAGCTCCACCAGCCCTTGATCCAGCAGTACTGGCCGAATTGCGCCAGTTCCAGGCAGAAGGCGAACTGGATATCGTTCAGGAGCTAGCAGAGGCGTTCCAGTTCGAGACCCCTCCCTTGTTAGAAGCCTTGCACGTAGCCGCGCGCGAGCAACAAGCCGAGGCGCTCAGACGAGCGGCTCACAATCTCAAAGGCAGCAGTTACAATTTAGGAGCCCGTACCATGGCTACCCTCAGTTCCGAACTGGAGTCGCTGGGCAAGCAAGGAACGGTTGAAGGAGCAGCTGAATTGGTGACACAACTGGAGCAAGAATATCAGCGCGTTTGCCAGGCCCTTGCATCCGAAGGAGCAGAGGCCGAGGTCATATAAAGAAGGAAAATTTTAACTATGTCTACCATCGTTTCAATTCACTCCTACCGGGGTGGCACCGGCAAATCCAATTTGACGGCCAATCTGGCAAGTAGTATCGTCCAACAGGGTAAACGGGTCGCTGTTGTCGATACCGATCTTCAATCTCCCGGCCTTCATGTCCTCTTCGGGATGAGCCAGCAGCAGGAGGGTCTGACGCTCAACGACTACCTATATGGACGTTGTAGCATTGAGCAGGCAGTCCGTGATGTCACCAGTAAGTCAGGTTCCGACGAGACGACGCAGGGAGTACTCTTCCTGCTTCCTGCCAGCATCAAGGCTGGAGAGATTACACGCATGCTACGCGAGGGCTACGAGGTAAACTTGCTTACCGATGGCTTTCGCACGCTAATGAAGACGCTACGCCTCGATTACCTTTTCATTGATACCCATCCCGGCTTGAATGAAGAAACCCTGCTCTCTCTCCTCATTTCCGATATCCTGGTGCTGATCCTGCGCCCCGACCAGCAAGATTTTCAGGGAACCTCCGTCACAGTGGAGGTGGCACGCAAGCTTCAAATGAAAAAAATACTGCTCGTGATCAACAAGGTCCTCCCCAAGTTGGATTTTGTGAGTTTGAAGCAGCAGGTTGAGCAGGCCTATGATGCACCGGTCGCTGGAATACTGCCGGTATCGGAGGAAATGATTGAACTGGGAAGTGCAAATATCTTCACTCTGGTATACCCTGAGCATCCTTACACTCGAGGAGTGCGCGATATAGCAGCACAGATACTAAGTGCAGCTTGAGATACATCTGATCAGCGCGGCTGCATTCTAATCCCCCCATCCAACCGTTTCTAACTACTTCACGGCTGACCTGGCGGTGTTAAAAGAGTTGTTCCAGTAACTAGCTGAGCTTTTTGTTCTGACGCTTCCTGTGCCTTTTCAGTCATAAGTCGAGCGACAATTTCCGGGTTCGTTTGGATGCCAGCCGTACTCTGTAGCGCGGCTGCCCTTCGCCTTCACTGGGTACCTCCTGCACGAAGCCTTGCACGGCCAGATCGGCTAACAGGGTGTTCGTGATGGCTTCATCTCGCTGGATGAGGACCGCTACCTCCGACAGTCCGGCTTCTCCCTGGCGCATTAACCAGGTAACAATCATCTGTAACTCGTCAGGTAGTTCCAGGATATCGGCCATCGAAACTCCAACCGGCTCTCCTGTAGGAGACTCTGATTGCTCCTCTTTCAT
>VBHV01000460.1 GCA_005881995.1 Chloroflexota bacterium
TGCCAAAGTTGGCGTCCCTATCAGTGACCTCAATGCAGGACTGTATGCAAGCCATGCAATATTGGCGGCATTGCTCTCGCGCGTCCGTACAGGCGAAGGCCAGTACATCGATACCTCACTCTTCGAAGCAGCACTGGCATACACCATGTGGGAATCAAACGAGTATTGGGCCACTGGAACTGCTCCCCGGCGTCTGGGAACCGCCCACCGTTTAGCAGCTCCCTACCAGGTATTCGCGACGGCAAATGGCTGGATTGCGATTGGAGCAGCAAATCAGCGTAACTGGGAGCACCTTGCCCGGGCGCTGGATCGTTCTGATCTGCTGCAAAATCCGGCCTTTGCTACCAACGCCGACCGTATGGCACACCTGGCGGAACTCGTGGAAACACTTACCGCGACCTTGAAGGCGCGCACCACAGAAGAATGGTTGCAGGTGTTAGATAAGGCCGGTGTTTCATGCGGGCCAGTATTAACACTTGACGAGGTCTATCAGCATCCGCAGGTAAAAGCCCGCGCCATGGATATCGAGGTTCAGCATCCCATCGCTGGGAGTATCCATGCCATCGGCTTTCCTGTGAAGTATTCTATTACGCCTGGGCAGGTGTATCGCCCGGCTCCAGTATTAGGACAGCATACCTTTGAAGTGCTGGAATCGCTGGGCTATAGTCCTGAACAATGTCGTCAACTTGAAACTGACGGGGTTGTACTTGACGCCCATCTGGATATGGCATGACCTATCCAACCTGTCAAAAGAGACGCTGCGGAAAGTCTTCCACCCTTCCCGGATACTTTCGATGGGAAAAGCGATTTGCCACCCCGGCTTCATTGCTGATTACAGCATCCTGGCTAGCGCTTGAAAGCGCTGGCCGCCGGGCGATAGGGGCGAATCATCCACAAAGGGCGGCGTAGCCCATCAGCGCGCCCTGGCTGCGGGCGCGTCATCTCCAGCCACTCCTGGTACACCTCGTAGGCTTTGTTCGTATCGACGAACACATCGCCGTAGCGATCCCCCTCGTGTGCAGGTTCCACTCTGACTTTCTGGTGCCAGCAATGCATGCCGCTGATAGGGCCAGGGTGTACTGGGAAGGTCAGATTTTGATGCACGCCGCCCTCGCGCCAGAAAATGCGCGCCGAGTCGGGGTCCTCGCTCTCAAACGGGCGTACCCCCTCGCGATGGCGCATCTTCCAGGTTCCGTCCTCTTCGCGCTTTAATTCCACCAGCGCTGATGCCCAACGGTCGGTGCCCCCGCTCGTTTCCAGGCGCCAGCGACCGAGGTGATGCGAACAGGCCACGATGCCGGGACGAATGCCCTCCGTCACCCACGCCCGGTTCACATAATAGCCGATCTCCGTCGTCACTCTTACCAGGTCGCCTGTCTGCACTCCTATACGCTGCGCATCGACAGGATGAATCCAGACCGGGTTAGCATTGGAGATCTCATAGAGCCACTTGGCATTGCCCGAACGGGTATGGATAAGCGTGGGCAGGCGGAAGGTGGGGATCAGCAGGTACTCGCCGCGCGCGTGATCGATGTTTGAGGGATGGACATGGCTGGTGGTCACACCCGGCACGCTGTATTCAGGCCAGCCCCACTCTTTGAGCGTCGCCGAGTAGAACTCCAGCTTGCGTGAGGGCGTAGGGAAGCCTTCGCAGGCCTTACCGTCGATCATCACGCCGATGGTTGCGCCGTTTCGACGAACGATGCCGTTCTGCTCATTCACCTGCGCCTGCTCAAACTCGGTGGCCTTCAGTTCGCGCTCATGCAAACGGAAGACTGGTGATTTTTCTTGAGGAATCTCAAACGCTCCGTACTTCTGCATGTAATCCAGGGGACTCAGTTGCTCGCCTTTCGCTGCCTCGGGCAGACCGGGGACACTATTCTCGAAGATCCAGCGATAATACTCGAGGATGCCCAGCTTTTCGCCAGGACGATAAGGTGACTCGAAGTAGCGCCGGATACCCAGACTGCCATCGGGGTCGATGCGCCACGACAGCTCGATCCAAAACTCATCCTCCTCCCACACCTCACCGGGATTTGCCTCGTAGGTGAATTTCACCGGTTCGCCATGCCGCTCTTTGTAGACACGCAGCACCGGCTGGCGGAAGCCGATCCAGCGCCCGGCGTGCGTCTCCTGGCTCATCAGATCATGGCGCTCGCTTGCCACGCCCATCGGCAGCACATAGTCAGCATACCAGGCCGTCTCGCTCCACACCGGCGTGAGAGCTGCGTGCAACTCAACCTGCTGCTCGTTGGTCAGCATCTCGATCCAGCTGGTACCGTCGGGGTTGGTCCAGACGGGATTATAGACCCGTGTAAAATAGGCGGCTAACTTTCCCCGCCCTTCGCGCAAAAAGTAGGGCAACAGGATGCTCATTTCGTAGTTCGCCAGGGGATATTCCGGTGGGAAGAGCAGCTCGTTCCACACCTCGCTGGGGGAAGGTTTGAGGAATGGTGCGGGGACGAACTTATTCCAGGCGTTAGGGGCTGTTCCGCCAGCTGTGCCAATGCTGCCGGTCAGGACCGAGAGGAACCACAGCGCGCGCGAGACCTGCCACCCGCCCAGGTTGCCTGCGGTAGCGGCGCGCCAGGTGTGCGCCGCAAAGGCCGTCCCGGCACGTCCGATCTGCCGTGCGATATCGACGATCACCTCTTCGGAGAGCCCGCTCTCTTGTGCCGCAAACGCCGGTGTATACTGCGCGTACAGGTCGATCAGGACTTCAATGAAGTGGTTAAAGGTCTGCGGCTCACTGGCATGTTCTGCCGCCAGATATTCCTGCCAGTTGACCCAGCGCCGCACGAACTCGCGGTTGTACAGCCCCTCGGCCAGCAAGATGCGCGCCATCGCCAACAGCACCGCCGTTTCCGAACCGGGCCAGGTGGGCAGCCAGTAATCGGCCATGCTGGCTGTGTTGGAGAGGCGCGGGTCCATCACCGCCAGCTTCGCCCCTTTCATTTTGCCCTCGATGATGCGCTGCGCCTGCGGATTAAAGTAGTGGCCCGTTTCCAGGTGCGAGCTGATGAGCAAAATGAAACGCGCATTGGCATGGTCAGGCGAGGGGCGATCCATGCCGCACCAGATGTGATAGCCGAAGCGCGCCGAGGACGAGCAGACATTGGTATGGCTGTTGTGGCCATCCACACCCCACGCGCCCAGCACGCGCTCCATGTAGCCGTCGTGCCCAGGGCGTCCGACGTGGTACATCACCTCGTCACGTCGCCCCTCGACAATCGCGGCGCGAATCTTGGCGGCGAACGTATCCAGCACTTCATCCCAGGTTGTGCGCTCCCACTTGCCCTCACCGCGCTTGCCGACGCGCTTCAAGGGGTACAAGACACGTTCTGGATCGTTGACCTGGTTGATAGTCGCGGGACCTTTGGCGCAGTTGCGCCCGCGACTCCCCGGGTGGAAAGGGTTGCCCTCCAGCTTCTTGACCCGCCCGCTCTCCTTGTCCACGTAGGCCAGCAGCCCGCACGCCGCCTCGCAATTGAAGCAGATCGTGGGGATGATCTCGTAGTGCCGCTCCACTTTGCGCGGCCACGCCTTCGCATCGTATTCCATCCAATCCCTCCACTTCTCCGGTGGTGGACACGAGGTCAGGTCGCGTACAGTCATCGGCTCGCCGCTGGGAGCGATATGCTCTTTCAAGGGTATCTCGGTCATTTCTCTCTCCTCTTCGAGTAAGGTGTTCTCATTCCGACCGACACAACCAACAGCGGATTGCGCCAGCTA
>VBHV01000461.1 GCA_005881995.1 Chloroflexota bacterium
CACGAGTAAGCTAGCCCCAAACTTGTATTTGGGTCAGTTCTGCTCCAAAAGCACCCTTGCAGGCGTCAGGCCTTGTTCTCACGCAGTGAGGCACTTACTGCGTGCAGGTAACCCAGAATCTCCCGGTAGGATTGAAGCATACCCGTTTCGTGATAGGCAATGGAGTGCTGCTCGCAGTAGGCCCTGACGACCTGTTGCGCTTCTTTCAATTTATTCCTGGGCATAGTCGGGAACAGATGGTGCTCGATCTGGTAGTTCAGCGCACCATACCAGAAGTCGATCAAAGGATTGGATCTGACATTGCGGGAAGTAAGCACCTGCTGGCGCAAGAAGTCCAGCGGGCTATCCTTCTCCCAAACCGGCATGCCTTTGTGGTTGGGTGCTGCGACCGAACCGAGGTACAGACCAAAAAGCGCTCGCTGGACGATAAAGAATACTATCGCCTGCCAGATGCCCAGGCGCGAGAACAATAGCCCAAAGTAGAGCAAGTAGTGGAGGGCCATTACCGACATCTCTACCAGAGGGTGCTTTGCTTTCTTCTCAAGCAGGAAGCGGACGCTAAAGATCAGAAAAGTCAGCCAGCCGAGGAGTTCTAATGGTAAAACAAAATATGCCTGGTATTTCACCATAAACCGCAGAAACCCTCGCTTACTACGAGCCTCTTCTTCAGTAAAGGCGAGCAGTGGAATAGCAATATCAGGATCGGAGTCGGGTTGATTGGGATGCCCGTGATGCCGATTGTGCTTATCGACCCACCAGCTCCAACTCTGTCCGAGCAATAAATTGCCGACCACAAAGCTACTCATCTCGGTATTCCAGCTGGTGCGGAAAACCTGCCGGTGACCAAGATCGTGGCCCAGGAAGCCCATTTGAGCGAAGGCAAAAGCCATAAACACAGCGCTCAGGAGTTGTAGCCAGAAGTTGTTGACGACTAGCAGGAAGATCACGCTTCCAACGAGCAGGCTCACCGTAAAGAGAATTTTGTAGGTGTAGTAGACCGGTTGCAGGTCTAACAACCCCCTCTGTTTGATAAGTTGCTTCAACTCCGCGTATTCGTTTGCAAAGGCGCGTGGGGCGTTAGAACCGGGGTAGATGAGAGCAACACCCGACGTGCCAGGTATAGACTGCACACGAGGTTCTACTATTCCGACTTTTTGCGCCAGGGAACGAAGCTGATCTTGCATGTTTCATCCTTCTCTAGTTTTCTGCCGAAGCAGTGAGAGATCCCGACTGCTTTTTCTGAAAGATCATCCTTTGATGATCGAGTAGCTCCCGCTTGAAACATTCTTTGTCGTAGCCTTTACGAAGTAGCTCCATTCTAGCACGGAAATTTTCGTCTGTGAGAAAGCGCGGCACGAGTTTGGCCACTGCAAGTACCTTTGGGAGACTAAAATTCGGATAGGTGAAATTTGAGAGGGTGAAATTCCAGAGCCTGCCCCATTGTTCCATCGTTTCAATGTAATCCAGGCGCCCGTTATTGTCTGAAATGAGTTCAAAGTATGGTTCAGCAACCCGAAGAATATGCTCTTCGCCAAAGGGGAGCCACGAGCCGGGGAAGAACTTTCCTAAAAGAGCCAGAATATATTCGTTCGACCCTTTCGCTGCTTCCAACGAGATACGCTCATAAGGAGGCGCGTTTTTCCCCCACATCATGGTTTGTAAATATAGCCTCCCATCTTCTGGGAGAAGCTCGTGGCACAAACGAAAGAAACGATCATAGACCTGGTCCTGTCGCCCCGCTAAATATTCCTCAACCGAACAAAAGTGCTCGAACGCGCCAACGCTGACAATGCCATCGAACCTTCCAAAGGTATCAACACGCATATCTTTCCAATCCATCAGATATACTTCAAACCCGTCAGATACACATGCCTCCACTTGTTTGGTAGATAAAGTCAGGCCAATAGCATGCCCTCCTCTTTCTTTGACCGCTTTTAGCATAGGCCCCCACCCACAGCCTATGTCAAGCAGTCTCGCACCCGGTTTGAAAGCGATCCCGTCGAGAATGTAGTCATGTTTATCTTGTTGTGCCTGTCTGAGGGTTTTAGAGAAATTCCCGTTATAGAGAGCACAGGTAATGTCAGCATTTTCACCGAAGCTGACACGGATAACCTCGTCCATATAGTTGTAGGTTTCTTCGATTTCTAGCCGATTTGCCATGGTTGTTCACTCCCCGCTAGCTCTTTTGTAGCGCCAAAACGACGTTTGCGCCGCCTATGGCGCGCCCACCAAGCAACACCGCGGATGCAGACAGAGGGCATGGCTCTTTTTGCACCAGGTTCAAGCCATAGCGCGGGTCTAGCTCCTCACAATTGATGGTCGGGGGTATGATGTCGTGTTGCAGCGCCAACAGGGCAGCAATCGCATCGAGCGTTCCCGCTGCAGCGTAGCTGTGACCAAGCATAGTTCGCGGGACGCTCACGGGCAGATGCGCAAGTTCGCTGCCAAAGACTCGATGTAGGGCCTCCGCCTCACCCTGATCAGAAGAGGGGATGGCGCGTCCGTCAAGGCTGAAGTAGCCGATATCCTGCGGTTGTAACCGCCCTTCCCGCATGGCGATCTGTATAGCGCGGGCATACTGGCCGCCGTTGGATGAAGGGGTCACCAGTCCGTGGGCATCGTTGGTCTGGCCGTAGCCAACAATTTCTCCATAGATGGGAGCGCCCCGCTGCAGCGCGTGTTCGTACTCCTCCAGAATGCATATCCCCGCTCCCTCCGCCACGAGCAAACCAGCAGCGCGCTGGTCGAACGGGCGGTATGCCTGGGGATCATCGCCTACGGCAGCGTAGCGACTGTGAGCCAGCGCAAAGAGCATGAAGGGATATAAAAACGCCTCGCACCCGCCTGCAATAATGACGTCCGCGGCTTTTCTCCGAATAGCCCTATAGGCCATACCCAGGGCATCCAGGCCGCTGGCCGTATCGTTGACCGGTGTCTTGCAGTATCCCTCTATGCCGTAGCGGATAGATACCTGGCCGACATTCGCAACCTGAAGCCACGCTATGGCTGAATAGACGCTCATAAAGCGCGGCCCACGCGCGTACAGCGTGCGCGCTTGCTCCAGGAGGTACTCGACGCCGCCCAGTGTGTTGGCGATCACCGCTCCCACTCGTTGTGGATTCTCCTGCTCCAGGGCTAGTTTTGCGTCCTGCAGCGCCTCCTGGACAGCAGCGAGGGCGAAATGGGTCATGCGGTCGGTGCGGTTTACCAGCTTTCGCTCTATGTAGTCGTGCACTATAAAATCGCTGACCTCACCGGCCAC
>VBHV01000462.1 GCA_005881995.1 Chloroflexota bacterium
AAAAAGCCTTTGCCCAGGCGCAGTCCGCAAAATCTGTAGGCAAGTCTCGCCCGCGCTACGACAAAATGCTTACGCTGCCCAAAACCGAGCGCATTGAACACCGCGATGCGAGCACAAACTTATTACCTGTACGCCTGTCTGTAGGTGACTTTGTGAAGCTGCGCCAGCTCGACGACAGCACCGGCATGATCGAGGAGATTCTGCCGCGCCAGAGCGCGCTATCCCGCAAGGATGCTGGCTCAACCACGAAAAAAGTTATCCAGCAAACCATGCTTGCCAACCTTGACCAGGTGGTGCTGGTCTTTGCCACAGCAGAACCTGAGCCGCACTTTGGCATGCTTGACCGCTACCTGGCGATCTGTGAGTCAGCCGAGATTCGCCCGATCATCTGCCTGAACAAGGTTGACCTGCCTCACGCATCGTATGTCGATGAAGCGGCGGCGTTGTACGCCCGCTTAGGCTATACCGTCATCTGGACCAGCCCTAAAACGGGCGTGGGCATCGATAACCTGCGTAACTTGCTCAAGGAACGCACGACCCTCTTCTCAGGGCCATCTGGCGCCGGTAAGTCATCGCTGGTGAACGCAATTGAACCGGGCATGGCGATCAAGACAGGCCTGGTGAGCGAGGCAACGGGCAAGGGCAAGCATACCACGACGGGTTCGCAGCTCTATCCTTTATCCGGTGGCGGTTGGCTGGCCGACTCGGCGGGTATTCGCGCCCTGGCGGCGTGGAATATCGCCCCTGAAGACCTGGCATGGTGTTTCGTCGAGTTTCGCCCCTACCTCGGCGAATGCTTCTATTCCGATTGTCTGCACAACGAGGAAGAAGGCTGCGCCATCCGCCAGGCGGTTGACGACAAGGTTATCGACGAACGCCGCTACACGAGCTATGTGCGCATTTTATCGGGGGAAGAACGCTAGGGACGCGATTTATCGCGTCCTTGTTAGATGAGGGAAGTCGAATGCAGGTGATCTTTGTTGGAGGAGCGAGCGGCGTTGGCGCAAGTTGCCTGGCTATCCAGATCGCGGACCAGTGGATCGTGGTTGATGCAGGCGTGCGTGTAGATCGCAAACAAGACCCCTTACCCGATCTGGCGCTGCTGGAGGGCAAGGATGTGCGGGCGGTCTTCGTAACCCATGCGCACGCCGATCATATTGGTGCCTTGCCTCTTTTGCACCAGGCCTTTCCGACGGTTCCTATCTTCGCCTCGCGGGGAACCGCGCTGCTGATGGGAGTCATGCTCGCCGACGCCTTGAAGGTGATGACGAAACGGGCGGTTGAGGAGATGGAGTTGCCGTTGTACCCGGAGAACCTGGTCACCGGCATGCTTGCCCAGGTCCGTCCTCTTCCCGTTGGCGAGCCTTTCACCGTGCCGCAGTTGCCGGGAGTCACGATTCATGCCAGCCGCGCAGGCCATATTGCTGGCGCGGTGAGCCTGGGCTTCGCTGCGCCCGATGGTTCGCTGGTCGTCTCTGGTGACATCAGTATTACTCCCCAGCGAACGGTGGTGGGTGCCGTGCCGCCTCCCCTTGAGCGATGCGACCTGCTCGTGCTGGAGTCGACCTATGGTTCTCGACTGCACCCCAATAGACAGGGCGAGGAACAACGTCTCGCCCAGGCGGTCGCCGATGGCATTGCCAACGGCGGACATGTCCTGGTTCCCGCGTTCGGTCTTGGACGAGGACAGGAACTGCTCCTCATATTACAGGCGGCGCAGGAGAAAGGCCAGATTCCTGACTTCCCGATCTACGTGGATGGGTTGGTACGGCGCGTCTGCGATACCTACCTGCTTCTGCCGGAGACGCTCTCGCCTCGCCTGCAGCGCCAGATTCGCAAGGGCTATCTCCCTTTTTCTGGACCCAACGTGACCTTTGTCCGTGATGAGCGCGACCGCGAGCGCATCCTTGCTGGCCCTCCTGCGTGCATTGTTTCCAGCAGCGGTATGCTCACAGGCGGGCCAAGCGCCTGGTACGCGGCCCGGCTCGTCTCTCAAGCCAATGCCTCCATCCTGATTACCGGCTACCAGGACGAGGAGTCTCCCGGCAAGCGGCTGCTGGACGTGGCAGAGCACAAGAGGGATACGCTCGAAATTGGTGGCATGTCGGTGCCCGTCCATTGTCAGGTGGCCAAGTATAGCCTGAGCGCGCACGCGGATGGAGCAGAACTCGCCGGGTACGCTGCGGCCCTGCACCCGCGCCGCGTAGCCCTTGTGCACGGCGATGATGAAGCCCGTGCTGGCCTGCGAACCCTGCTCACAGAGACAGACGTGCTGCTCCCTCGCGATGGCATGACGCTCGAAGCAGAGGAGAAACGAGCGGGCCGCCACGCCCGTTCGAGCGCCCATACTCCATCTACCGCACCTGCCCAGACACTCGATAGTTTGCCAACCGGCATTGGAGCAGGAGTTCCATTCGATTACCAGCATGTCGAGCAGTTGTGGCGCGTCGTGAGGCAGGTTCCAACGCTGCGTATCGTCACGGCCCGCGAACTGGCGCTCATCTGGTATGGAGAGGCAACAGAGGAAACGACTGAAAGTATCCTGGACACCTTTGCTCAAGACTACGAGCAGCGCTACTTTATCCAGCAACATGCCCTGGAAGAAGCATACCGCGTGCGGGGACAGTATGAAGAAACACCGGGCGACTTTCTGAGCGACCTGGTAGGCAGTGTACTGTTGCTTCTTGTGAGCCAGGAGAGCGCCAAGCCCGTTTTTT
>VBHV01000463.1:0-2647 GCA_005881995.1 Chloroflexota bacterium
CACGTACCATCTTATCCGGTAGAGGACGACCCGACGACCTGGTTTTCGATCCGCAGGGTCGCCTGTTATTCAGCGACTTCTATAATGGCACGATCAGCCGAGTCAATACGGATGGTTCTGTCACGGTAATGCTCAAAGGCATCGCCGGGCCAGAGGGCATGGTCTACCTGTCAGATGGCACCTTGATTATCGCGGAACAACGCACCAACCGTATTCTGGAACTGACCCCCGGCGAATCATCGCTCACAGTGCTGCGCACCCTCCCCGGTGTTCCAGCAGGCCCACCATGCAAAGATGGTGTCGATAACATCGCCTTAGATCCCACCAGTAATACCCTCATCATACCTGATAGCCCGATAGGCAACGTCTATCGTATGAGTCTGGATGGAAAAACACTGACAGTGCTGGCCTCCGGCATTGTCCGGCCCGTTGGCGCTGCTATCGATAATCAGGGGGCAATTTATGTGGCCGACGAATGCGGTAGTGCCGTTGTGCGCATTATGCCCGGTGGCAAGATAACACGCATTACCGGTTTTGCCAAACCCGACGATGTCGCGTTCGATCAGCATGGAAATATGCTCGTCATCGATCTTCTACCCTCCATTCACGCGCTTATTCGCGTGCGTTTAACCACGGGGAAACATGAGACACTCTTAAGCAAAGGATTTATCGAACCACAGGGACTGATCGTCGATAAAAATGATAACATATACGTGTCCGACGATTTTGCCAATATAATTGTGGAGTTGATACCCGCATGAGCAAACGTACATCCATGTCCGAAGCCATAGCCCGCTACGTGCCAGATGGCTCCTCCGTCGCTATCGGCTTAGCTCTGGAACCCCTCATCCCTTTCGCGGCTGGCCATGAGATCATCCGGCAGCGGCGGCAAAACCTCACCCTGATCGGTCCTATCTCTGACATCCTCTTTGACCAGTTGATCGGAGCAGGCTGCGTCGAAAAAGTCATCGCGGCCTGGGTGGGCAATGTCAGCGAGGGCCTGGCGCATTGCTACCGCCGCGCCACCGAGCACTCCATTCCGCGCTCCATCACCACCCAGGAACACAGCAACTTCACCATCGGCTTAGCCTTGTTGGCCGCCAGCCTGGGATCACCTTTCATTCCAACTCACTCGTTGCTGGGCAGCGATATCCCGCGCCAGAACCCTACCTTGCGTATAGAGCCGTCACCACTCGATGGCACACCGCTGCTGCTTGTCTCCGCCATCCGTCCCGACGTAACCATTATCCATGTACAGCGCAGCGACGAAGATGGCAACGCGCACATCTGGGGCAATGTGGGTATAAGCGAAGAGGCCATGCTGGCAGCGCGCGACGTAATCCTGGTCGCCGAAGAAATTGTGCCGCGGGAGGTAATTGTGAGCGATCCCAACCGCGTGTTGGGTCCATCGTTCAAGGTGCGCGCGGTCGTACACGAACCCTGGGGTGCGCATCCCTCCACCGTGCAGGGCTACTCCAATCGCGACCACCAGTTTTACCACGATTACCACGTGCGCACTCGCACCCTCGACGGCTTCCAGAACTGGCTCGACGAATGGATCTTGAACCTGCCAGACCGCTCTGCCTACCTCCACAAACTGGGCGAAGAGCGCCTGCGCAGCCTGGCCGTCAAAGAACACCACTACGCCGCCCCCGTCGATTATGGATACTAATGAAATCCATGTGGGGGCTGATTTATCACGCCATGTTGAATGCAATAAACCGACGACGAGGTATGTAGGGACGCGATTGATCGCGTCCACCTCGGCGCACCTTGAACCGGGGCCTGGGCACGATCAATCGCGTCCCTATATGAGATGATAGAAAGGATATATACGATGCATTACACTCCCAGGGAACTGATGGTCGTCTGCGCAGCGCGCCAGATACACGACGGTGAAAACGTCTTTGTAGGCATGCGCCTCCCCCTGATCGCCTTCGCACTCGCCAAACGCACCCACGCCCCCCACTGCATAGGCCTCTTTGAAGTAGGCATCATGCGTGATGCCCCATCCCCCTCGCTGCTCTACACCATGGGCGACGCCCCCAACATCTACGGCGCACTCTGGGCCACCGGCACCCTCAACGTCATGCGCCCCATGGCCACAGGCGATGTCCACCTCGGCTTCATCGGAGGTGCGGAAGTTGACCGCTACGGCAACCTGAACACCTCCCTCATCGGCGACTGGCACCACCCCAAAGTCCGCCTCCCCGGCAGCGGCGGCGGTGCCGACATTGCCTCCTTCTCTCAACGCCTCGCCATCATCATGCAGCACGATCGTCAACGCCTGCGCGAAAAAGTCGACTACATCACCAGCCCCGGTTACGGCTACCCCGGCGAGCATGGACCAGCAGGCGAAGCATGGCGCAAACGAGTTGGCTTGCCCAGAGGTGGCCCCGCCGCGCTAATCACGACTCTGGCCGTCTTTACCTTTGATCGAGAAACCGGAGAAGCCTTGCTCTCGTCATATCATCCTGGCACAACAATAGAACAAGTACAAGAACATACAGGATGGAAATTGAGGTTAGCGGATAGTTGTAAGGAGACGGTGCCTCCGACCGAGGACGAGTTGAGGGTGATACGGGAATATGACCCGCAAGGAGTATGGACGGGATAAGTTTCTCACTTTAAATATTGTTTATTGAAC
>VBHV01000463.1:2913-4034 GCA_005881995.1 Chloroflexota bacterium
CTGCCCGGTTTTGCTCGGTGGCGCCAAAATTTCGGTATTAGAAACCTTTCAAGTGATGTAGGCAGCTGCCCCATCAGAAACAGCCCCAGGAAACTGAGGCTGTTTTCTTTCTAGGAGAGCCTTCTTCTCAACCAGGTATATCCCATAGTATCATCCGGTTATCCCAGGGGCTTTCCTCTACCCTCCACACTCGTACTGTACCATCCTGGCTGGCTGAGGCTATACGCTTGCCGTCGGGCGACCAGGCAATAGCGAACACGAAATCGTTGTGACCATAATGGAAGGCCACATACTCACCTGTTGCGGCATCATGTACATCTACCTTGTGGTGCATGGAACTAAAGGCTAGATACTTCCCATCAGGCGACCAGCAGAGTGAATAGATGCGATGGAAGTGTTGGCCGAACGCCAGTACATCTTTGCCTGTGGCTGCATCCCAGACGTGCAGCGCCTGTTCTTCTGCCCTGGAAATCGTTCCATCCTCCTGCATCACCGGTGAAATGTCTCCCCCGGAAGCGATACGTTTGCCGTCGGGCGACCATGCTAGGGCTAGCATACTACCGGGGCCTGCGTAAGCCAGGATATCTTCTCCGCTCTGTGCCTCCCAGATACGCACCGTGCTATCATCGCTCCCCGAGGCGATGGATTGCCCGTCAGGTGACCATGCCACCGTCTCTACCGGGCCATTATGCTTATCGTAAGTGAGGACAGGCTCTCCCGTCAAAGCCTCCCAGACCTGCGCCGTGCCATCTTCACTGCCGGAGACAATGCGTTTGCCGTCGGGTGACCAGGCAATGGCCCATACCGAGTTGTTGTGTCCCGAATAGGTGCAGACTCGCTCTCCATTTGCGGCCTTCCATACCTGCACCGTCATATCCAGCGAAGCCGAGGCGATATATTGACTATCGGGCGACCATGCCACGGTCTCTACAGGATCGTTATGACCGGCATAGGTCACAAGCGTGGACTGCGTGGCAACATCCCAGACGCGCGCTGTACTATCATAACCCCCCGAAACGATGCGCTCTCCATCAGGTGACCACGCTGCCGACTTCACGGCGTTGCCATGCTCGTAATAGACAAGCGTATCTCTCGCATTCCCCCATCCTCTCACAGGCTTA
>VBHV01000464.1 GCA_005881995.1 Chloroflexota bacterium
GACGACGTCCCCTTAGCCTTCAGACCGGGCGGGCGGTTCGCTTGCTGTAAGAACACACTATATGGTTCGCCTGAAGCCTGCTCAATGACGTAGCCCAGGATCTGGTAGCAGATATTACAGTAGCTGAACTGCCCGCCCGGTCTGAAGGCTAAGGGGACGTCGTCGTAGCGGGCAATCCAGGCTTGAGGTGAAGAGAGCGGCATCGAGTCGTCGAGTTGTGGGATCCCAGAGGTATGGGTTAACAGGTGGTGAATCCGCACTGGCTGCCACGCTGGAGGGCACTGCGGAACATAGGAGCACACTGAATCCTGGACATGCAGTTTGCCCCGCTGCTGCAAGATCAGGATCGCCATTGCAGTAAATTGCTTGGTGGTCGAGCCTAGATAAAACCGGGTGTGCGGTGTGTTAGGGACCTGGTGATCCCAATTGGCCATACTATAGCCCTTGCTGAAAAGCACCTGGTGATCTCGCGCGACCAGCGCTGCGCCACTGAATTGCTCGTCCTTGACCTGGCCAGCGAGCAGTTTCTCTATGGAAGGGGCAAGGGTAGGGGCGAGCGGCCTGCTTTGGGGACGAGCAGCCGTTTGAGAGGTGTTGGCTCGGGCTGCCACCAGGACTATAATCAACAAGCACACTGCGCCTACCAGCAATCGCGGTTTCGTATGTGGTTGACGGTGGAGTCGTTTTCTATCGTCTTCCCGCCGTGGTGAGAGCGAAAGGTCGCGCTGTTGCTGATGGTTGAACCGCGCCTTCCCTTGAGGTTGACGATCGGGCCGTGATAGGTCGCGGTGTTGCACTCCCTTGAAGCGGGGCTTCTTTTGTGCTTGACGATCGGGCTGATTTTCAGGAACTCCCCGTCGTGGAGACCTCGAAAGGTCGCGCCATCCCAAATCGTTCATCATGCCCTCTCCTTTCCCATGGAGATAGAGAGACATATAGATAGATAAATAGACTTGTCCAGTATACATCAAATCGAGAGACAAGGGAAGCGCTTAGAAACCCCGCTATGTACGTTTTTCTTGCCTGTACATCTCAACTGTGCTGTTGTAGAGGTTCGATCAGCTTTGAGGAAACTGAAAGAAAGGCAATTGCAGACCATCTAAGAGCAGATAGAACGCTGACTCTCAGAGCTTCTCTACAGCCTTTTTATAACCATGCCGTTGCACTAGCCCCTTGCTAATTGAGCGAGTTTGATATAAAATTGTTGTGGTTACTGGTAGGATGAGAGAGACGCTTTATCTTCAAGCAGAGCCTGTGTAGAGATGTCACATAGCTGATGCACGGGTTCCCAAAAAAGCGAAACCCCTGTATTTTGCTATTGCTGGAATTATGCAAGAAAAGACCAGATCATCCGCACTGACCACATTGCCCTTCACCTATTGACAGAATATTTTCCAGGAGGCTAATTACATGGGAGATCTCGAGAGTATCAGTAATCAATTAAACGGAAGAACCCTTGGCACCTGTACACTCCAGGGGCTCATCGGACGTGGTGGCATGGGAGCAGTCTATCTAGCACAACAGGCACGGCCACGACGAACCGTTGCTGTCAAAGTGCTGCTGCCAGAGCTCTTCTCGAACCCAACAGGATTCAGCGAATTTCTGGCAAGATTTCGTCGCGAAGCCGATGCTATTGCAGCACTCGATCATATCAACATCATGCCTATTTATGAGTATGGCGAGCAGGATCAGCTTGCCTACCTTGTTATGCCTTATGTGTCAGGAGGCTCACTGCGTGAAGTAGTGGCAAAACGCGGTAAACTGCCCCTTAGCGAGGCTAGCAACATCGTCGAGCAGGTGGCGGCTGCATTAGACTATGCCCATCAGCACGGCATTATTCACCGAGATCTCAAACCCGGCAATATTGTATTTCATGCTGACGGGAGACTGCTCTTAACCGACTTTGGTATTGCGAAAGTGCTCAATGAGCCTGCGAGCCCGAATGTTACGGCCATGCAGACACTGACCTCGACGGGCATGCTTATTGGCACACCAGAATACCTTTCGCCGGAGCAGGCTACCGGGGCCCCCATTGACAACCGCTCGGATATCTATTCACTTGGTATCGTCTTATTCCATTTGCTGAGCGGCCGAGTTCCATTTTCTGGCACAACACCGGTAGCAGTTGCTATCAAGCACGCAACTGAGGAGCCGCCTTCTCTTGCGCCGCTCAATCCAGATGTTCCGCCCGGCGTTGAAAAGGTGATCTTGAAGGCACTGGCCAAAAAACCTGAACAACGCTATGCAAAGGCCGGTGACCTCGCACGAGCGCTTCGTGCTGTGACCACTGAGGCTCGAGATCCGGATGCGCCTATCCTCATGCGATGAGCTTACAGTTGCCCCCAATCGACCTTCCAGGCGGCAGGGTGGTCGTCTGCCTTTGTGGGTAGCATTACTCAGCGCAATACTGGTAGTTCTGTTGATCCTCGGTGGGTCGACCTTGTTTCTGCATTGGTTGCCAGGTGTGGATCAGCTACTATCAGGCTCTACCGGAACCCATGCAAGCGGTACAGCAACGCCCATAGCGACACACGCATCTTCAGCTACCTCTATCTCACATCCTCAAACCGCCCTGCCCCAACCTTCTGTGTCAGTAGGGAAACTCCTCTATGGCTCCCCTCTACCAATTTGCGGTGGGCAGAACAGCCTGTGGAGCACAAACTCATCTGTGCAGGTCACCTGCGATACTGCAGGTACACGCTTGACCAACAAAAATGTTGGGCAAGTGGAAGGAGTGTTATTGAACACTTTCCCTGGGAGTACTCCTATTCCCAACGATTATGTGCTAGAAGTCCAGGTGAAGCCAGCCTCAGTCTCAAGTGGCGCATTTGGTATTTTCTTTCGCATGCAAACCGGAGCCAATCACCAGGGCGGTTATTCATTTATCATTCAGCAGTCAGGCTCCTGGAATGGCTCCAGTATCGATGATGGCACAGGCCAGGGGCGTTCGCTCTTTGGACGACAGGGAACAGCTCTCAACTCCACGGGTTTTACGACCATCGATCTCGTCATCCAGGGCGATACCTTTCGGCTCTACTTCAATGGAGCGGCTCAGGGAGGGGTTTCCAGTATCAATTACTCCAGTGGCAATCTCGGCCTGGCGGTAGACGGGGGAGCAGATGTGCTGTTCAAAAATCTGGCGATCTACTCCCTACCCTAAAGTCCCGCAAAGACTATTCGGCCTCATAGCTCTACTGTCAGCGGTTTTAGGCGCACTGGACTATGGCGCTTCCACAAACATACCCTCTCGAAAGAATGAGTCCCTGGTACGGCTTTTTTCGTATTCCATGTATGACACAATCTCATTTGCCAGTCCGATAGAGTGAACGGCACACATCCATTTGGAAGTGTGAAGGAGATGTGAAAGGCCGTGTGAAAGCCCTTTTTTACCCTTGACAGGGGACTATCTGTACTGTATGCTACCATTATTAGTATGTTTGCGACAGCATCTCGTAGGTTTCATCTCCCGTCTGAAATGGAAAATGGGACCGAAATTGAGAATACTAAATCAAGGAGTTCGCCTCCCGTCTGGCATTGAAAAGGAAAGGGCTGGTTCTCTATCTCGACTTGTCGAGCGGTTCACCTTCCATGTAACATTCGTAAAGAAAGGGCTGGGTTCTCCAACTCGATATGTCGAGCAAGAAACCAGCCCTTTTGAACTCATTAGAGCTTCCCATGCGGAGCATTGTTCTTATTATCTAAATCCAGTTGCCTAGTGCGTTTAATCAGCAGTCAGGAAGCATCTGATCGGCCTGACGCATAGAACAGAGAGGGTGACTTATGGACCTGGTGAAGCGGTTAGAGGAATACAGAGACCGTGAACGGGGCTTACAGTGGGAAGGAACGTTTGCTCAGTACTTTGAAATTGCAACCAAGAAGCCTGAAGTGGGCTATCTTTCGCATGAGCGCATTTATCATATGATTATGGACGCGGGCGTCGAGATAACTCGCAATGGAGAACCTCGTTTCAACTTCTTCAGCCAGGAAATCTTCGGCATCGAGAAACCCCTCCAACAAATCGTTGAGTATTTCCACTCCGCTGCTCAGCGCCTGGAAGTGCGCAAACGTATTTTGTTGCTGATGGGTCCCGTCGGCGGTGGTAAATCCTCGATTGTCTACCTCCTCAAACGGGGATTAGAAGCCTACAGCCGCTCAGAAGATGGAGCGATTTACGCCATTAAAGATTGCCCCATGCACGAGGAACCTCTACACCTGATCCCCAACGATCTGCGCGCTGATGTCGAAAAAGAATTTGGCCTCTACGTCGAGGGCGACCTGTGTCCTCACTGCCGCTACATGATAGACACTCAGTACAAGGGACACATTGAGGATGTCCCCGTCAAACGCATTGCTTTTAGCGAAAAATATCGAGTAGGTGTCGGTACCTTCACGCCGTCCGACCCCAAAAGCCAGGATATCAGTGAGTTAGTCGGAGGCATTGACCTCTCCACCATCGGTGAAGTAGGCGTCGAAAGCGACCCACGCGCCTATCGCTTCGATGGTGAACTCAATATCGCCAATCGCGGCCTCATGGAATTTGTTGAAATGCTCAAAACAGATGAGAAATTCTTGTACGTGCTGCTTACACTCAGCCAGGAACAGAACATCAAGACCGGGCGTTTTAGCATGATCTACGCCGACGAGGTGGTTGTAAGCCACACCAATGAACATGAATACGCGGCCTTTGTAGGCAACAAGAAGTCGGAAGCGTTGCAAGACCGCATTATTCTTGTCAAAGTTCCTTACAACTTGCGCGCCTCCGACGAAGTCAAAATATATGAGAAACTGCTGAAGCAGAGCGCCCTGCAGAACGTGCATATCGCGCCATATACCCTGCGCATCGCCAGTGTCTTCGCCGTCCTCACGCGCTTGGAGCCATCCAAGAAGGCGGGCATGAGTACTATGAAGAAACTCAAGCTCTACGATGGTGAGGATATCGAGGACTTCAAGCAGAAGGACATCAAGGAATTGCAGGACGAAGCGGTTCGCGAAGGCATGGACGGCATCTCGCCGCGCTATGTCATCAACCGCCTCTCAAGCGCGCTGGTGAAACAAAACACCACCTGCATCAATCCCATCGATGCCCTGCGCGCGCTGCGTGATGGACTCGACCAGCATACCAGCATCAGCCGCGAAGAACGCGAACGCTACCTGAACTTCATCCAGGAAGCGCGCAAAGAATACGACGAAATGGCAAAGAAAGAGGTGCAGCGCGCCTTCGTCTACTCTTACGAAGAGTCGGCTCGCACCCTGCTCAACAACTACCTGGATAACGTCGAAGCCTATTGCAACAAGACGCGCCTGCGCGACCCCATCACCGATGAAGAGATGGAGCCGGACGAGCAGTTAATGCGCTCGATTGAAGAGCAGATTGGCGTCACCGAAAACGCCAAGAAGCCTTTCCGCGAGGAAATTCTCATTCGCATCTCGTCACTGGCGCGTAGAGGGCAGACCTTCGAGTACACCAGCCACGAGCGCTTGAAGGAGGCGATTGAGAAGAAACTCTTCGCTGATCTGCGCGACGTGGTGAAAATCACCACCTCGACGCGCACTCCAGATAAGGAGCAACTACGCAAGATTAACGATGTCGTTAATCGCCTCATGGCAGAGCATGGATACTGCCATGTATGCGCGAATGAAATCTTACGCTATACAGGTAGCTTGCTGAACAGATAGAGACGATCAGGGCGACCTATGAGCGCGAACTGAGGCAGGGCCAGCAGGGATAGCGGAATGATAGGACACATAGACCGCGTACGCGACCTATGAGCAAGAACTGAACTAGCCCCCGCCCTGGCTAAAGAAGGAGTGTTCTGCATGTCTGTCTCACAACATGACTGGTCATTGCACCGCAAAGGACAGGTTGACCAGGAACGCCATAAAGAAAAAATCCGCGAAGCCATCAAGAAAAACCTTGGCGATATTGTCAGCGAGGAAAGCATCATCCTCTCCGATGGGAAAAAGATGGTGCGCGTTCCCATTCGCTCGCTTGACGAA
>VBHV01000113.1 GCA_005881995.1 Chloroflexota bacterium
GCAGGCGTCCTCTCACAATGGCACGGCTTTCCCATCAATAGCCCCGCTCGTCACTGGCTCCCCGCGCCCCTGGTCAGCCTCAGCGATAACCTGGCAGGCTTTACCTTCGATCAGGCCCTGCCTGATGGTCAGAGCGCCGTCGTCTACCCGCGCGGCACACCCCATAACATCAGTTTTCGCGCCAACTCTTTTACCGCCACCTTCGATCCAAAAACAGGACTACCGACCGATTACGTCACCGACCTGAGCGTCTACCAGGACGGCGAACTTGTCGCGCACAGCAACCACCTGCGCGTCAACGACCCCTTATCTTACAACGGCATCGTCTTCCATCAATCATCTCTCATCCCATCAGTTACCCTTACCATCAGCGATGCCCAGGGCTGCATCGTCTGCGCCCAGCCCATCGTCCTCGACCAGACCGCTCAACTACAGCAAGGTCCGGTCGTAGATTATGCCAATGGCATCCCCATCGCGGGAACGCCTATGACCATCAGCGTCCTCTTCCCCCATAGCGCCTCAACGCAGATCGCGCAGGTGCAGCACCCATTCTTCCTCATCAGCATCGGCACACCCGGCTCCCCCCCAAATAAGGATAAAGCCGTCGTGCGTCTGCAAGTCGGCCATTCCGGCCAGAGCTTTGACAAACAATGGACCATCACCGTCAACAACGCCCAGGAGGCCACCGTCCTGCTCGTCACCAAAGATAGCGGCTCATTCCTGGTCTGGCCCACCGCCGTCCTCCTCATCCTCAGCCTCTGCATCACCTTCTACTTCCCCCAGCGTCGCATCTGGATACGCATCGAAGGCGAACACATCCAAATGGCCGCCCTACGCGAACATTTCACTAACATCCGCACCGACTTATTAGGCATATCACGACAGGCAGCTCAAACAGATATCCCATTGACAGCAATTCCTAACTGAGATATGCTACCATGTAAGGCCAGATTTATCACGCCCGTTATCGTATCTATCAGAAAGGTACCCTGCGCATGAAACTAACCATGAAAGGCGACTATGGATTGCGCGCCATGCTCGATCTGGCAGCATACTATGGGCAGGGACCAATAGAGAGCGCCGATATAGCCAACAGGCAATGCATACCCGAACAATATCTTGACCAGATATTGATGGCCCTGCGCAAAGAAGGACTCGTCAAGAGCATACGCGGCCCAAAGGGCGGACATATGCTCGCCAAACCACCAGCCTTCATCACCATGGCCCAGGTCATGCAAGCCCTTGAAGGCTACGTCCCGCCCATGGAATGCCTGCCCAACCCGGCCTTTTGCCAGCTATCACCAGGCTGTGCCCTGCGCGAAGTCTGGCGCAAAATCGATGAGATGACCCAGAGCATACTCACAACCACCACCATCGAAGAACTCGCCCAGCGTCATCGCATTGGCACCGCCGAAACTATGTACTATATCTGACGTACCAAATTCTGTAGGGACAAGGTGTGGAGTGGAAGTGGAGGAGGGGGCCTGGTGCTTGTCCTGACGTACCAATTCTGTTTCTGTAGGGACAAGGAGTAGAGTGGAGGTGGAGGAAGGGGCCCGGTGCTTGTCCTCGTCCCGTTTGAGTCATTCGTAGGAGAAGTAGCAAGTGGCTGTTGATCGACTACCGCATAACACTAAATTGATTGCCATCGGTGAGGACGATCCAGAACTAGAAGACCTGTTCCGTGATGCACTTCAATACGAGCACAGCTTCCAACTACAATTCTTCTCTGACGGCCAACGCGCTAAAGATCAGTTGCCCATCTTGCGTGCAGATCTCATCCTGCTCGACATCGGACTCCCCAACCTCGATGGCGTCTCCCTCTACAAAATACTGCGTGGGCACAACCATACTCGGCAAACCCCCATCGTCGTCATTACCGGCAGCTACGGCTGGGAACTCCATCGCATGGGACTCCAGCCAGGCCTCTTCCTGCGCAAACCCTTCAAAATGCAAGAACTCCTCGTTATCATCCACGCCCTGCTAGGAGAAGGATAGGACAACGCCATGCGCCCCACCGCCATCGCCCAACACTGGGCAAAAGACGCCACCGAACTCGTCGGCAAAACTCCCCTCGTCCAACTGCAGCGCATCGTCCCTGACCTGCCCGCAACCCTGCTCGCCAAACTCGAAATGTTCAGTCCCGGCGGCAGCCTCAAAGACCGCGTAGCCCTGCAAATGATCTGCGATGCCGAAAACCAGGGACTCCTCCGCGCAGGCCACACCATCATCGAACCCACCAGCGGTAACATGGGCATCTCCCTCGCCTGGATCGCCGCTGCCCGTGGCTACACCTGCATCCTCACCATGCCCGACACCATCAACCTCGAACGCCGCCTCCTTTTGCAGCGTTTCGGCGCTCAGGCCACTCTCCCCAACGCCTGGTACCCCCAGCAGTTCTACAACCAGGCCAACCCACGCGCCCATCGCGAAGGCACCGCCCTCGAAATCTGGCAAGATACCGGCGGAGCCGTAGATATGGTCATCATCGGCGTCGGCACCGGCGGCACCCTCACCGGCCTCGCAGAAGCGTTGCGCGCCCGCAAACCATCCCTCCAGGTCATCGCCGTCGAACCCGCCTCCTGCGCCATCCTCTCTGGTGGGCGTCCCGGCCCCCATCGTATCGAAGGCCTTGGCGCCGGATTCCAGCCCGACACGCTGCGCGTCGACCTCATCGACCGCGTCATCCCCGTCACCGATCACGACGCCGTCACCACCGCCATCCACCTCCTCGAACGTGAAGGACTCTCCGTCGGCATCAGCAGCGGCGCCGTCGCCTGGGCCTCCTTGCAAGAAGCGCGCAAAGAAGAAAATCGCGGCAAAGTCATCGTCACCGTCTTTCCCAGCGCTGCTGAGCGCTACCTCCAGACCATCCTCTTCGATGACCTCCGCAGCCATTTGTAACTTCACTCCCACCTCGTACGTCTAGATACTAGACATTCCTTTATTAGAATATGTGGCTTTGAGGACATATGACACAAACAAGTGGGGATACCTACTCCTTTCATCTTGGGCGCAAGCCATACCTGCGCGCCAGCCTGCTTGGATATCTGCTGATCGGCCTCTCGCTCCTATTCGCCGCAACCAGCGCTTTCCTGGGAGTCAAACTCTGGCCCACCTACACCCATGACTTCACCCCGTACCTCAAATGGCAGGATGCCCTCCTCTCCATGCTCTGGTTCTGCTCCTTCATGATCCTCGTCGGCACCGTCATCGCCGTCCGCTTCCTCTTTGCTCTGCGCGCCGGATATCGTCATGGCATCCTTATCTTAGAAGGAGATCGCACCTTAACCGTTCGCGACCTCTCCCCGAAAAACTACGCCAGCATCTACTGGATGGCCGGTACCGGCATCTCCTGCTGCGCTGCCGCCCTTATAGGACTTGTCCCCGAAATACTCATCGGCTGGACCGTGCATCTGCCTCATCCCGCCCTGGTCTTATTCGCCACCGCCGCCGCCATTTGCTTGAGTCTCGCGGGCCTGGCCGTTACTCTCGTAGCCGTCTCGTTCATCATCATTGGACTGATTGGCGCCATCTCCTTCACTCGCAAAATGGGCGCGCCTCAAACGTACCGGCTCACCAGCCAGACCGTCTTGCGTATCGACGGCTTTGTACTCACCGTTATCTATCCCGATCAGCCGGAGTCGCTCTTCGACCTCGAATTGCTCGACCCGCATGATCAACGTCGTCTCTTGCTTCTCTTACGAGAACGCTGGCTCGACGCCGCACGTCCCTGGAACCCGCTGCTGGGTGAAGAAATTGAAGCCGCCCTCGAGGAAGCGCAGCGCGCTCTAATAGTTTCGTAGGGAAATTTGCAAAAACGTCCAAAAAATGCTTGACATACCGTTTTTTAAGGTGTATAATGCATCTTGCCGCAGTGTGCATACTGGTAACAATGCTGGATGTAACAGCATTGTAAGTACAACACAGACAGGGATAAGCTAAACACGAAACGACGCATTCTTCCCCACGAACCATGCCAGGAAAACTATTTGCATGTGTAGGGATACCGCATAAACTACAAAACGATTGTCCTACCTTGGGGTATTGTCACGTTGACAACAGCTTTTTTCGTCTCTATATTGTATCACCAGTTTAGTGGATTGTGGGAAAGTAGGTGTACGTGGGCGTTTTGCAGGAAACTGTGGTCACCAGTCAATGTAGGAAGTAGGAGTAACCGCTAGCGAAAGTGCAGAGCGGTTACTTTTCTTGTCATAGAACGTTGTTCAACACAGGCATAATGGGCATTTTTATCTTTTGTTTCTTTCCGTTTACCTTTTTAAGGAGGCGCATGGGCAACCCCACAGTTGTCCTACAGCGTCTTTCTTCGTTTCCTCTGTGGGTGATTAGGTGAGAGGAGAATTCTACCTATGGCTGTAAGCAGTAGGGCCGTCACACTTCCAGAGCGCGTCTCTTTTGCGCGCATCCCGAATATTCGGCCAATGCCGGGTCTCATTCAGATCCAGCTCGATTCCTTTGAATGGTTTAAGAAAGAAGGGCTACGCGAACTTTTTGACGAAATTTCTCCCATTGAAGATTTTACCGGCAAAAACCTGAAACTCGAATTTATCGTCCCGCCTGAGCCTTTCGGTAAATCAAAATATACCGAGGACGAGTGCCGCGACCGCGACGCGACCTATTCCGCGCCCCTCACCGTCAAGGCACGCCTGACCAATAAAGAAACTGGCGAGATCATCGAGAAGGATATCTTCATGGGCGATTTCCCCTTGATGACCAAACAGGGCACCTTCATCATCAACGGCGCTGAGCGCGTCGTCGTTAGCCAGCTCGTGCGCTCCCCCGGCGTCTACTTCACCGCCGACGAGGATGCCACCACTGGCCGTCGCCTCTTCGCCGCCAAGTTGATCCCAGGACGGGGCGCCTGGCTCGAATTTGAAACCAGCAATAAAAATCTGCTCACCGTCAAAATCGACCGCAAGCGCAAATTGCCCGTAACTACACTGTTGCGTGCCATCTCTAGCCTTGCCAAAGAGCAGTGGTTCGGTGAAGAACTCGACCTCTCCACCGACCAGGGCATCATCGACGCCTTCCGCGGTGTCGATACAGACCCCAATGTCCATTACATTCAGGCCACGCTGGACCGCGACCCCGTCAAACGCGAGGATGAGGCCCTGCTCGAACTCTATAAGAAAATGCGCCCCGGCGATCCCGCCACCATCGATAACGCGCGCTCGCTCGTCAAAAACATGTTCTTTAACGGGCGTCGCTACGACCTGGGCAGCGTCGGACGCTACAAGCTCAACCGTAAGCTCGACCTCTCCACTCCGCAGAGCCAGCGCACGCTTACCCTGGATGACCTCGTTAACATCGTGCGCCGCCTCGTGCAGTTGAACAATGGCGTCGGGCGTAAAGACGACATCGACCATCTCGGCAATCGCCGCGTGCGCTGTGTCGGTGAACTCATCCAGACCCAGTTCCGCGTCGGCCTGCTGCGCATGGAGCGTGTCGTCAAAGAGCGTATGAGCATTCAGGAGCCTGGCCAGGCTACTCCTAATGCGCTCATCAACATTCGTCCTGTTGTCGCCGCCATGAAAGAATTTTTCGGCGGCAGCCAGCTTTCGCAGTTCATGGATCAGACCAACGCCCTGGCCGAAATCGGGCATAAGCGCCGCCTTTCGGCCCTCGGTCCCGGTGGCCTCTCGCGTGAACGCGCCGGTTTCGACGTGCGTGACGTGCATCGTTCGCACTATGGTCGCATCTGTCCTATTGAAACGCCCGAAGGTCCCAACATCGGCCTCATCGGCAACCTGGCAACCTATGGGCAGATCAACCCCTACGGCTTCATTGAAACGCCGTATCGCAAAGTCTACAAGAAACTCAAAGCCGGTGACCGCCGCCTGATTGGGCGTGAATATCGCGGCATCGCCGGGCGCGAATGGGAAGACCTTAAAACGCCCGATGACCAGGTGCTCATCAAAGCGCGCGAGCGGGTACGTGTCGACGAAGCCTTGTTCGACCGGCTCTCGTTCCTGGGCCAGACCGATATTCGCATTCGACCCTTCGTCACCGACGAAGTGGAATATCGTACCGCCGATGACGAAGAAAACTTCTTCATCGCGCAGGCCAACGCCAAAATCGACATCAACGGAGAATTTGCCGAGGACCGCGTCCTTGCCCGTTACCAGGGAGATTTTGTCATGGAGAACTCCGACAACATGGACTACATGGATGTCTCTCCACGCCAGACCGTGAGCGTTGCAACCGCGCTCATCCCCTTCCTGGAGCATGACGACGTGAACCGCGCCCTCATGGGCGCCAATATGCAGCGTCAGGCCGTACCGCTCCTGCGCCCGCAGTCACCCGTCTGTGGCACCGGTATCGAGAGTCAGGTCGCTATCGACTCCGGCCAGGTGATCGTCAGCGACGTGAGCGGCGAAGTGGTTGCATCCACCGCTCGCCAGATCGCCATTATGGATGAAGAGGGCGATTTGCACACTTACAACCTGCGCAAGTTCGTGCGCTCCAATGCTGGAACCTGTATCAACCAGCGTCCCATCGTGCGCAAAGGCGATTACGTTACGGCGGGCGAAGTCATAGCCGATGGCTCATCCACCGAAAAGGGTGAAATCGCCCTCGGCCAAAATATCCTGGTCGCGTTCATGAGCTGGGAAGGTGGGAACTACGAAGACGCCATTCTGATCAGTGAGCGTATCGTGCGTGAAGACCTCTTCACCTCTATTCATATAGAAAAGTACGAGACCGATGCGCGTGACACCAAGCTCGGACCAGAAGAGATTACCCGCGACATCCCCAACGTCGGCGAAGAAGGCCTGCGCAACCTTGACGAGCGCGGCATCATCTACGTCGGCGCCGAGGTAGGCCCGCAGGACATCCTGGTCGGCAAGATCACGCCAAAGGGCGAAACCGAACTGACTGCCGAAGAAAAACTCCTGCGCGCCATCTTTGGTGAAAAGGCACGTGAAGTGAAGGACACTTCCCTGCGCGTGCCACATGGCGAGCGTGGGAAAGTCGTCGAAGTCAAAATGTTCTCGCGTGATAACGGCGATGAATTGCTGCCGGGCGTCAATCAGTTGGTGCGCGTTAGCATCGCGCAGAAGCGCAAAATCGGCGCGGGCGACAAAATGGCGGGCCGTCACGGCAACAAGGGCGTCATCTCGCGCGTCCTCCCCATAGAGGACATGCCGTTCCTGCCCGATGGCACACCGGTTGACATCATCCTCAACCCCCTGGGCGTGCCGCACCGTATGAATATCGGCCAGATCATGGAAACCCACCTGGGCTGGGCGGCCGAGGCCCTGGGCATCAAGATTGCTACCCCCGTTTTTGACGGAGCGAGCGAGGAAGATATTGAAGAATATCTGGGCCGCGCCAATCTGCCGAGAACGGGCAAGATACAACTGTACGATGGACGGACAGGAGACCCGTTCGATAATCCCATCACCGTCGGCTATACCTACATGTTGAAGCTGGCTCACCTCGTCGAAGACAAAGTGCATGCTCGCTCCACCGGCCCGTATAGCTTGATTACACAGCAGCCCCTGGGTGGTAAAGCCCAGTTCGGCGGCCAGCGTTTCGGTGAAATGGAAGTGTGGGCGCTCGAAGCCTACGGCGCAGCCAACATCCTGCAGGAAATCCTGACCGTCAAATCCGATGATGTCGTGGGCCGCGTCAAGACCTACGAAGCCATCGTCAAAGGCGAAAACATCATGGAGCCGGGCGTACCGGAATCCTTCAAAGTCCTGGTAAAAGAATTGCAAAGCCTGGGCATTAACGTCGAAGTCCTCAACGAAGACGAACAAAAAATTCAATTCGTCGAAGACACTTCAAACGACGTCATGCCCGAACTCGGTATAAACCTCTCCGGTTTCGAAGGGGATCAGTAGGAGGTATCATGCTCGAAGTAAACGATTTTAACGCAATACGTATCAGCCTCGCCAGCCCCGAGCAAATTCGCGGCTGGAGCTACGGTGAGGTCACGAAACCGGAAACCATCAACTACCGCACGCTCAAGCCGGAAAAAGACGGCCTGTTCTGTGAGCGCATCTTCGGCCCAACCAAGGACTGGGAATGCTACTGCGGTAAATATAAACGTGTGCGCTTTAAGGGCATTGTCTGCGATAAATGCGGTGTCGAAGTTGCGCGCTCCAAGGTGCGCCGCGAGCGTATGGGACACATCGAACTGGCTTCCCCCGTCAGTCACATCTGGTACTTCAAGGGAACGCCCAGCCGTATTGGTCTCTTGCTCGACCTCTCGCCGCGTAACCTCGAACGTATCCTGTACTTTGCCCTGTATGTCGTCACTCATATCGATGAAGAGGGGCGCCAGCAAGAGTTGATGAGGCTCGACGAAGAGCTCATGAAACTCGAACAGAACCTGGACGAACAGGTCGTCGAACAAATCGATAGCCTGAAAACGCGCCGCGATACCGAGAGTCTCGATATCCACAAGCGCCTCTCCGACGCCGAGCAGGAGATTCGAGAGCGCCGCGAACGCGAGATCAAACGCGCGGAAGAACTCGAGAGTGAAACGCGGGCCATGCTGCGCGAACACATGGGCCAGGAAGCTGAAGATGATGTCCTCTTTGCCTCAGATCGTGTCATTGCCAGGCAGGGCGAGGTTATCAAGTCGAAGGACCTGGAAACCCTCGAACGGGTGTCCGAGGTCTTCCGTAACGAAATCGCTGAAAACGCCCAGCACGAACTCGGAGACCTGCACAAGCAGATCGAGGGCGAAGAGCGCGACGTGCGCGATGGCTACCAGGGACAGATTGACACCGTGCAAGTTCGCCTGGAATCTCAGCGCGTCGATCGCAGGCAGCGCCTGGAGCAGTTAAAGCGCGACCTGGAGGGGTTGAAGAAAATGGACCTCATCCAGGAGAATCGCTATCGCGAGCTGCGCGACGCCTTCGGCACGAACGTCTTCCGCGCGGGCATGGGTGCTGAAGCCGTGCGCGAACTGATCGCGGACATTAACCTGGACAAGCTCTCGGCTGAACTGCGCCACGAGATCGGCTCGACTGTCGGCCAGCGACGCAAAAAGGCCACCAAACGCCTGAAAGTGGTTGAAGCTTTCCGCGAATCCAATACCTCGCCGGAGTGGATGATCCTGACGGTGCTGCCGGTGCTGCCCCCCGAATTACGTCCGATGGTGCAGCTCGACGGTGGCCGCTTCGCCACGTCCGACCTGAACGATCTCTACCGGCGCGTGATTAACCGCAACAACCGCCTCAAGCGGCTGCTGGAACTCGGGGCGCCTGAAATCATCATTCGCAACGAAAAGCGTATGCTGCAAGAAGCCTGCGATGCCTTGATCGACAATGGTCGCCGTGGCCGCGCCGTGGCCGGTTCGGGCAACCACAAGCTCAAGAGCCTCTCTGACATGCTCAAGGGCAAACAGGGTCGTTTCCGCCAGAACCTGCTCGGTAAGCGCGTAGACTACTCCGGCCGCTCGGTGATCGTGGTCGGGCCGGACCTGAAACTGCACCAGTGCGGACTGCCCAAGAAAATGGCGCTGGAACTCTTCAAGCCCTTTGTCATGCGCAAACTGGTAGAGCAGAACTTCGCGCACAACATCAAGAGCGCGAAACGCTTTGTCGAGCGTGTGAAACCCGAGGTCTGGGACGTGCTGGAAGAGGTCATTAAAGACCATCCAGTGCTCTTGAACCGCGCTCCCACACTGCACCGCCTGGGCATTCAAGCCTTTGAGGCTGTGCTGGTCGAAGGCAGCGCCATTCAACTGCACCCGCTGGTCTGTTCCGCCTTTAACGCTGACTTCGATGGCGACCAGATGGCGGTTCACGTGCCACTCTCGGACAAAGCGCAGGATGAGGCCCGCCGCTTCATGCTCTCAACGCGCAACCTGCTCTCTCCGGCAACCGGCGAGCCATCCATCGGCGCAAGCCAGGATATGGTGCTCGGCTGCTTCTACCTGACACAGGACCGTCCTGACAAAAAAGGTGAGGGACGCTCCTTTACCGATATTACCGAGGCTCTGCTGGCTTACCAGGCGGGCATCGTTGATTTGCAAGCGCTCATCAAAGTTCGCCTGGGCAATGTCGATGTCTACGATCAGGCGCCACCGGCGAAGCTGACGATGCAAGCCAACGGCAAGCTGGTTCAGACCACGGTGGGACGCATCATCTTCAATGAAGCGCTGCCCGAACGCCTGCGCTTCAAGAACTACTCGATGAAGAAGGAGAATCTCCGGCAGGTCATCGGCGAATGCTTCAAAGAGTATGGCCGCGCCAAAACTGCTGAACTGGCAGACGAGATCAAGCGTCTCGGCTTTTCCTATGCCACCAAGTGCGGCGTTACCATCGCCATCAGCGATGTCAAAGTGCCCGGTGGGAAGCAGGAGGAACTGGCAAGAGCCGATGCCAAGATCACCGAACTGGAAGATCAGTATCGTGAAGGTCTGATTACTGACAACGAGAAATACCAGCAGACCGTCGATGCCTGGAACGAGGCCACCGAAAATGTTACCAAAATGGTGGAGTCCACGCTCGACCCATATGGCTCGATCTACACCATCGCCAAGTCGGGTGCGACCAAAGCGAAATTCCAGCAGATTCGCCAGCTCTCCGGTATGCGCGGCCTGATGGCCAGCCCATCCGGTAAAATCATCGACGTGCCCATTCGTGGAAACTTCCGCGAAGGCCTGAGCGTCCTCGAATACTTTATCAGTAGTCACGGCGCTCGTAAGGGTCTGGCCGATACCGCCCTGCGTACAGCCGAATCAGGCTACCTCACCCGTCGCCTGATCGACGTGGCCCAGGACGTGATCGTTACCGAGGAGGACTGCGGCACCACCGAGGGTATGCTCATCACCGAGCAGGACAGCAAAGGAATGATGCTGCCCGATATCCGAGATCGCTTGAAGGGGCGCGTGCTGCTCGATCCCATTCCCGAATTCGATTACATCCAGCCGGGTGACGAACTGACCGACGAACTCGTCGACCAGATAGTCAACGCGGGTGTCAAAGCTGTGCGCGTACGTTCGGTGCTTGGCTGCCTGGCACACCGCGGCATCTGCCGCAAGTGCTACGGGCGCGATCTCGCCGCCAATGCGCTGGTAGCTACCGGCGCAGCCGTCGGCATCATCGCCGCCCAGTCCATTGGTGAGCCTGGCACGCAGTTGACCATGCGTACCTTCCACACCGGTGGTATCGCTGGAGCACAGGGAGACATCACCCAGGGTCTGCCGCGCGTCGAAGAACTCTTCGAGGCCCGCGTCCCGAAGGACAAGGCCGAGATCAGCGAAATCGACGGCGTGGTTGAGATCGTCAAGGACGAGGCTACAGGTGCGCGCACGGTGCGCGTCGTCTCTACCAACGTCTTCTTCGATGAGTATCACCTGCCCCCTGGCAGCCAGGTGCTCGTCAATGACCAGGAGCACGTGCACAAAGACCAGGTCATCGCTCTCATGCCCGCGGAAAATGGCAATGAGCCTATCCCGGTTGTGGCGCGCACCGAAGGTGAGGCGCTCATCAATCCCGATGGTCTCTTGAGCATTCGCTTTGAGGAACGCGAAGAACGTGCGTATCCCATCGCGGCAGCGCGCAATATCGCTGTCAGCCAGGGACAGAAGATTCAGGCCGGCACCCCCATCACTGCCGGGCAGCGTGACCCGCAGGATGTCTTGCGCATCCAGGGACGCGAGGCCGTGCAGATGTACGTGGTGAAAGAAGTGCAGCGCGTTTATCGTAACACTGGTGTGTATATCAATGATAAACACATCGAGGTCATCATCCGGCAGATGCTGCGCCGCGTCAAAGTGGACGAGCCAGGTGATACCGAGATGTTGCCAAACGACCTCGTGGATCGTTTTGTCTATGCGGATACCAACGCGCGTGTCCTGGCAGAGGGCGGCGAACCCGCCACTGCTCAAACCGTCCTGCTTGGTGTCACCAAGGCTTCACTGAATACCGATAGCTTCCTGGCCGCCGCCTCCTTCCAGGAGACGACGCGCGTTCTGACGGAAGCCGCCATTGAAGCACAGACCGACCACCTGGTGGGCCTCAAAGAAAACGTGATTATTGGTAAACTCATACCGGCTGGCTCTGGCTTCGTCCAGCGCCGCCGCGAACAAATTGCGCGTCAGCAAGCAGCGGCAGCCCGCATTGCAAGCGCGCAGACTGTCGCGAGCGTGGGTGTTGGCGCGAGCAATGGCGCTGGTACCCTGGGACTGGTACTTGACAGCGTGGATAATGAGTGATAATATAGTGTCTCGCATGTAATATGATGTAAGGGCGCGGGAAGCCGCGCCCATTCCGAGGATAGGGAGAACTTATTCATTGCCTACGATCAATCAGTTGATCCGTAAGGGCCGCTCACATAAAAAGGAGAAGGTTAAGGCCCCGGCGCTGCGTTACTCGTTCAATGCGCTGAAGAACAAGACTTTTTCTTTGCGTGGGTCGCCGCAGAAACGCGGCGTTTGCACCCAGGTGCGCACCATGACGCCCAAGAAGCCGAACTCGGCAATGCGTAAGATTGCTCGTGTTCGCCTCAGCAACCGCATGGAAGTCACCGCTTACATCCCAGGTGAAGGCCATAACCTTCAAGAACACTCCGTCGTGCTGATCCGTGGCGGTCGTGTGAAAGACCTGCCAAGTGTGCGCTATCATATCGTACGTGGCACACTGGACAGCGACGGCGTCAGCAAGCGCCGCCGGGGTCGCTCCCTCTATGGAGCCAAGCGGCCAAAACCAGGAACCGCTGCCCCCGCAAAGGGCGGTAGGAAATAATATGTAAGGACCCGATTGAGGGTCCTGCAATGCAAAGAAACGATACCACCTGAGCGCCTCTCAGGCAGGTCGGTCAATCGTTCGTCGTCAGGGAGAGCGCGGGCTTTCCCCGGCGACTGTCGAGTGTCCTCCTCAACGTAAAATTCTCTCGTTTGCGGAGAGATAACGAAAAATGGATAGGCACTCGCGATGAGGCGTCCGAAGATGATTGGGGATTCTCATCCACGATCATATCGGCGGTCCCCATTCCCTTTTCTCCTCATAAGATGTCTTAGAGAGAAAAGCCCTGGATAATTGAGGAGGCACAATGCCAAGACGCAAAAGAGCGGTACGACGGCCAGATGTACCAGACGCCAAATTTAAGAGCCGCAACGTAGCCCGCTTTATCGGTAAGTTAATGTTAGATGGAAAGCGCAGCCTGGCTGAGCGCATTATCTATGATGCGTTTGAGTTGATCGAGGCCCGGCAGAAGCGCCTCCCATTGGATGTATTTGAGCAGGCGCTCAAAAACGCCACGCCAACTCTGGAAGTGAAGCCCCGCCGCGTCGGTGGTTCCACCTATCAGGTGCCGGTAGATATCCGCCGGGAGCGCGGCAACGCCCTGGCCATGCGCTGGCTGATCCGTTCGGCCCGCTCGCGTACAGGCAAATCAATGTCGGAAAAACTTGCAAGCGAACTCATGGACGCCGCTGCAGGTCAAGGCGCAACCATTAAGAAACGTGAGGAGACCCATAAAATGGCGGAGTCTAACAAAGCCTTCGCTCATTATCGCTGGTAGAGCCTCTTGCCCGTTCGGGCACCGCCTCCGGGCGGTAGCGCTCTAACAGCGCTGGAGCCCGAACGTGAGGAGAAACAATTTACATGTCTAGAGAATTTCCACTGGAAAAAACCCGAAATATAGGTATTATTGCTCATATTGATGCTGGTAAGACAACCACTACCGAGCGCGTCCTCTTCTACACCAAGAAGATTCACCGCATGGGTGAGGTGCACGAGGGCGCCGCTACGATGGACTGGATGCCACAGGAGCAGGAACGCGGTATCACGATTACGTCAGCCGCGACCACCTGTTTCTGGCTCGATCATCGTATCAACATCATTGACACGCCCGGCCACGTAGATTTCACTGCTGAGGTCGAGCGGTCTTTGCGTGTGCTTGACGGCGGTGTCGTCGTCTTTGATGCGGTCGCGGGCGTCGAACCTCAATCTGAAACAGTCTGGCGTCAAGCGAACAAGTACAATGTCCCTCGTATATGCTTCGTCAACAAAATGGATCGCATTGGCGCTGATTTCTGGCGTACGGTGGAAATGATTCGTGAACGTCTCGGCGCGGTTCCTGTACCAATACAGATTCCCATCGGCCAGGAAAGCAACTTTAAGGGCTTTATCGACCTGGTCGAGCAGCAGGCAATCATCTTTACCGATGATCTCGGTACCAAATCTGATCATACCGAAGTGCCTACGAACATGGAGGCTGAATTTGCCCAGCACCGCGATGCACTGATCGAGCGCGTTGCCGAAACCGATGAAGAGTTGACCCTCAAGTATCTTGAGGGCGAGGAGATTACCAAAGAGGAGCTAAAAGCGGCCCTCCGTAAAGCCACTATTGCAGGCCTGCTTGTGCCTGTACTGTGCGGCTCCGCCCTGAAAAACAAGGGTGTGCAGGCCATGCTCGACGCGGTCATCGACTATCTCCCTTCTCCTCTCGACATTCCCCCTCCGACCGGCATTGATCCTGATAAAGGTGGAACCATTACCCGTGAAGTCAGTGATACCGCCCCCTTTAGCGCGCTGGTCTTCAAGATTGTCTCTGATCCTTTTGTAGGACGCCTTTCCTATATGCGCGTCTACTCGGGTACATTGACAAAAGGTGCGTCTATCGAGAACAGCACAAAGGAAAAACCTGAACGCATCGGGCGCCTCCTGCGTATGCACGCCAATCACCGCGAGGATATCGAAGAGATTCGCGCCGGTGATATATGTGCCGCGGTGGGATTGCGCAATACCTTCACGGGCGATACGCTCAGTGATGTCAACCATCCCATCATTCTGGAGTCGATCACCTTCCCGCAGCCGGTCATTGAGATTGCGATTGAGCCTAGAACTCGCGCGGACCAGGACAAAATGGCGATTGCGCTCAATAAACT
>VBHV01000465.1 GCA_005881995.1 Chloroflexota bacterium
CTATCAAAAAAATAGTTACTTGACAAAGGGAAGTAAGTTGTGTATACTATCTTTAGTTAGATTAGTTACTGACTATTTGTTAGTCAGAATATAAGGAGGAACGTTCATTATGGCATGGGAAATTGATCCATCTCATTCTGAAGCTACATTTTCTGTGAAACACATGATGTTCACCACTGTGCGTGGGCATTTTAATGTGTTGAGTGGGCATTTGCATATCGATGAAGAGCATCCTGAGGATTCGTGGGTGGATGCACAGGTTGATGCTACCAGCGTCGATACACGCGATGAAAAGCGCGATGGGCATCTGCGCTCGCCCGATTTCTTCGATGCGGAGCATTACCCGGTGCTCACCTTTAAGAGCACGAAGGTCGAGAAAGCGGGTGGCAATCAGTACAAGGTACTTGGCGATCTGACGATGCACGGCGTAACGAAGAGCGCCAAAACAAAGGTGAACCGCAAAGAATGGGGTCTCAACTGGAATGCAGCGCTTGAGGGTGGCGGCGTGCTGGTCAGCGAAGATGTCAATATTGAGATCGACCTGGAAGCGCTCAATAAGGCATAGGTTGTTGTAAGTCTTCTGGTGAGACAATAGCCATCTTGAAATAAATTTGGAGGACACCTCTTATGGGTGTCCTCTTTGTTTTGCAGAACAATTTGCCATCTCTTTCGTACTACATGAGAGAGGCAGTTCTATGGAAACCCAGGGTCTGTGAAAGTTTGCCAGGGATATGATTTGACTTCCAGGGCGACCAGGGCGACCGCGAGGGTCGCCCGTACAATACCCGGTGACGTGGAAAACGGGCAAGTTGGTATTGTACGGGCGACCCTCGCGGTCGCCCTGGCAGGCTCTCTTGTTATTGACCGCGTGTTTCTGGTAGACTGACAAGAAATGTTTGAATGGACAAAAGGGAGCAATGAGCCTGTCGTCGAACGTGATTTCTTTGCTTCAATCGGGGGCAGAGACAGTATGAGAGAGCACGGACACTCGCAACCTCTTGATACATATGAGCTCCTGAGTACCAAGCTCGCTCCTCCACGCCCACATACGTCACTCGTCTCGCGTGGGTCGCTACTCGCACGGCTCGATGAAGCACTGCAACACAAACTCACCCTGCTCTCTGCTCCTGCCGGTTTCGGTAAAAGCACGCTTGTGAGCGAATGGATAGCTGCTCACAGCGAACGACAGGAAGCGCTTCCTGTTGCCTGGGTATCGCTGGACGCGGGTGATAATGATCCCGTGCGCTTTTGGCGCTATGTTATCACTGCCTGCCAGGTATTCGATGCTGTTGATGAATCCGCTCTCGCGCAATTACTCACTTCGCGGCGTCTTCCGTTCGAGACCGTGCTTACGACGTTCATCAATGCTCTGGCGCAGGTTCCCCAGCGAGGCGTGCTGGTTCTGGAGGACTACCACTTCATTGTCTCGCCCCAGATTCACGAGACAATGGCATATTTCGTCGACCATCTTCCCGCGACGCTGCGCCTGCTGATATTGACGCGCAGTGATCCACCGCTTCCCCTGGCACGCCTGCGTGCCCATAACGACCTGTGCGAACTGCACGCGTCTGAGCTGCGCTTTTCGCTGGCCGAGACCGAGTCCTTTCTCCGGCAGGCTCTCCCATTTCAGCTCTCTACCGGGGCGATCACACGCCTCGAAGGGCGCACAGAGGGTTGGGTGGCGGGGCTGCGTCTGTTAGCGCTCGCATTGCAGGGGCGAAAGGAACCGCCCGATCTTGAGCGTATGCTTGGGACCTTTACCGGTAGTCACCGGCATATCCTGGAGTACCTTGTTGCTGACGTACTCTCTTCCCAGCCTGAAGATCTGCAGGAATTTCTGCTCCAGACGACCTTTCTCAATCGCCTGACGGGTTCCCTCTGCGATGCGATCACGGGTAGGAACGATAGCGAGCGCCTGCTTGAACAATTGGAACATGCGAACCTGTTTTTGATTCCATTCGATGAGATAGGGCAGTGGTATCGCTATCACACACTCTTTGCCGAGGCTATGCAGCACGAAGCGCGGCGTCGCCTCGGAGAGGACTATTTGCGCTCGCTATATGACAAAGCGAGTAGTTGGTTTGAAGAGCAGGGGCTGCTGGCTGAAGCGGTCGAAGTCGCCCTCTCTGCCAGGGACTTTGCGCGCGCGGCTGACCTCATCGAACGCATCGTTGGACCTCAGAGCAACATTAATGAGTTGCACACATTACTGCGCTGGGTTGAGCAACTGCCAGAAGAGCTACTTCAGTTCCACCCGGCGCTTTGTATGTCTTATGCAAGCGCTCTCCTGTTCACCCTGGATCGAAGCGATCCGGCGACGAGGGCGCTTATTGAGGTGCCGCTTGAGCTGGCTGAACGCTACTGGCGAGCCGCGGGCAACATGCCCAAACTAGGCGAAGCGCTGGCATTCCGCTCCCAGGTGGTATGGTGGCAGGGAGATCTTCCCCAGGCATTCGCTGCTGCCAGGCAGGCGCACGAGCTGCCGGCCGAGCAGGGAACGGTGTGGAGTGGAGCCAGTACACTCTTCCTGGGAGTAGAGGAACTGTTTGCAGGGAAGTTCGACCAGGCGCGACGGACAGCACTCGAAGGGCGAGCGCTCTTTGAAGCCGCCGGCAACGCTTATGGAACGCGTGCTGCTACCAGCATGTTAGGTGAGCTCAGTTCCCGGCAAGGAGAACTGCACGCGGCAGCCCAGTTCTACCGGCAGGTGTTTGCCGAGGCCGCGGAAGACCCTTTCGACATGACGAGTGCGCTGATCGGCCTCGCTGCGCTCTCCTACGAGTGGAATGAACTGCAAAGGGCGGAGCAGGAAGTGTCCCAGGCGCTCGACCTCGGCAAGCATCGCGTGAATGAGATTGGCAAGTATCACGCGGAACAGCTTATTCAGATTCCCGGTTCGCTCGTGCTGGCCCGTGTATTGCACGCTCGAGGCGCGACGGCACAGGCACAGCACTTGCTGCAAGAACTGGTTGTGCTGACACTGGAACGCAGATGGCTCTATCTCCATAGGGAGGTTCTGGCGGAACAGGCACGCCTCCAGCTTTCGGTCGCGGATCTGGCCGCGGTGCAGCGATGGTTGACTACCATCACACAACTCGGTGAGGACTTTCGCCGCGTTCAGCAAGAGCGGGAGGCGCTCATCCTTGCCCGCCTGCGCATCGCGCAGGGAGAAACAGAAGCAGCTCTCCACTTGCTCGATCACTGGCTGGCGGAGGCGCGCGCCCAGGGAAGAAGCAGAAGTGAAATAGAGATACTGGTTCTCAAGGCGCTAGCTTACTATAGTACGAACAAGCACCTGCCTCAGGCGAAGCAGGCACTTCTCCAGGCTCTTACGCTTGCGCGTCCCGAAGGCTATCAGCGCCTCTTCCTCGATGAAGGTCATGCAATGGCAGCCGCGCTGCGAGCGGTCTTACCTGACGTGCGAGAGGAGCCACTTGCTGCATATGTGCGCGCATTGCTTTATGCCTTTGCCCGCCAGGGCCTGGAGCATCGTGTCTCACCATCCTCTACCTCAGCACAACTCTACGAGCCTCTCAGTCCCCAGGAGCAGCGCGTGCTGCGCCTGCTCGCTGCAGGTCGTTCCAACCCGGAGATTGCTCAGGAACTGGTTGTTTCGGTCAATACCGTGAAAACGCAGGTGCAGAGCATCTACCGAAAGTTGAATGTGAAGAGTCGTTGGGAAGCGGCTGAAGCCGCTCGTTCCCTGGACCTTCGCTAAGTTCTGCAACTGTTGCATCTCTTCGGTCCCCAAAATCACCCACTCAATCACCCACGTGGATGAAGTCAAGTCACCCCATTGCATTCTATACTTCTCAATGGATGGTAATAGTTCGCAAACTAATAGCAATACTCACCAGTTCATAGGCGTTAAGTTGCCATTGTGAGAAGATCATTTCATCGATCTGAAAATTATTACCTTCACTTTATAGTTTTTTGCGAAAAGTATATGCTGCACATTGATCATTGAGAAAGGAAAAAGGCATATGGAAACGACGTCTTCTACATCATTACAGTCAGCAGCGGAGGAGAGTGGGCATCGCTTGAATGGTGGTGCGCTCATCGCAGTCATAACTGCTCTGATGCTCACCCTCTTGCTGGAGGCGCTGGATCAGACCGTCGTCGGGACGGCGCTGCCCAAAATCATCGGTTCGCTGCAGGGCTTCGACCGTTACACGTGGGCGATAACGGCTTACACCCTGGCATCGACGACTATGATCCCTGTCGTGGGCAAGCTCTCCGATCAGTTCGGGCGCAAGTGGTTCTT
>VBHV01000466.1 GCA_005881995.1 Chloroflexota bacterium
GGATAGAGAGATGAGGGCGCCTGTTTCTTATGCAGGAGGCGCTGCAAGGATTGCTGTTCTTCTGGAGAAAGGGGGTGTTTGACGCGCGCGAGTGTGAGGTGTGGCGAGAAAGGCCGTTTATCAACCTCGAAGTTGCGCCGTTCCAGTTCCCGGTTCAGTGCGCGGTGGAGTTGCTCAAGGGGGGAACCGTGCAGGTGAGCTGATGGCTGGTCTTCAACTCCCATCCAGATCACGCGCGGCTGCAGTGTCGATCCAAAAATACCCAGCCCTTTGAGGCGATACTCAAAGGGCGGGATATGCTGCGCTGCCTCCTGCGCCGCCTGCATTGCCGACGCTAGCTGCTCATCATTTAATTCGCCAAGAAAGGCAAGCGTGAGGTGTATCCCTGCTGGCGCGACCCAATGCAGCGCGGGTAGTTCTTGCTTTGCCTGGTCGATGACGCTGCCCAGGTAACGCTGCAGGGATTCATTCAATTCAAGTGCGATGAAGGTGCGTGTCATGCCGCAAACAACAGCTCGTCCAGTTCCGGACCATCAATCGTTTCAACCTCGATCAGGTGTTCGGCGATCAAGACGAGTTTGTCTCGTTTCTCACGTAGGATCGTAAGCGCAGCAGCATAAGCCTGGTCGACCAGCACGGAAATCTCTTTATCGATGCGTGAGGCGGTTTCCGGGCTGATGGAGGCACCACCATCGGACTCGCCTTTGAGAGCCAGCAGGCCGAGTGAGCTCATGCCAAACTCACAGACCATGCGCCGCGCGATATTGGTCACATATTCGATATCCTGCGCGGCTCCCGTCGTGATATCGCCAAAGATAATCTCCTCGGCGGCACGTCCACCCATTGCCCCCGCACGCTTCGACTGTAGCTCGGATTTGCGCATGAGATAGCGATCTTCGCTGGGTGCCTGCACGGTGATACCAAGCGCCATGCCGCGCGCAATCGCGGTGACTTTCTGCACCGGGTCCGCCCCGGGAATCGAGCGCATGACGATGGCATGCCCGACTTCATGGTAGGCGATGATGGCCTTTTCTGCTTCGGTAATGATGCGGCTCTTGCGCTCCGGCCCGGCCACTACTCGCAGGATCGCTTCGTCAAGCTCTGGTTTGCGTATGACATCCTGGTGCCGCCGCGCCGCCAGCAACGCCGCCTCGTTCAAGAGGTTCGCGAGATCAGCGCCGGAGAAGCCCACCGTCTGCCGCGCCAGATCTGTCAGCGTCACATCTTCCGCCAGGGGTTTGTCCTTGGCATGCACCTCAAGAATGGCAACGCGGCCACGAATATCGGGTTTATCGAGCATCACCTGGCGATCAAAACGCCCTGGACGCAACAGCGCCGGGTCAAGCACATCGGGCCTGTTGGTGGCAGCGATGACCACGACGTTGGTCTGCTTATCGAAGCCGTCCAACTCTACCAACAACTGGTTGAGCGTCTGCTCGCGCTCGTCATTGCCCCCCGTGCCAGAATTGTTGCGCTGGCGGCCAACCGCGTCGATTTCATCGATAAAGACGATACATGGCGCGTGCTCTTTGGCCTCCTTAAAAAGGTCGCGCACTCGCGCCGCGCCGACGCCCACGAACATCTCGACAAACTCAGAACCGCTGATGCTGTAGAAAGCGACGTTCGCTTCACCAGCCACCGCGCGCGAAATGAGCGTTTTGCCTGTGCCAGGCGCGCCCACCAGCAGTACACCTTTGGGAATACGCGCCCCCATCGAGACAAAACGCGCAGGAAATTTCAGAAATTCAACAATTTCCTCGAGCTCCATTTTCGCCTCCTCCACACCTGCCACATCTTGAAAGAGGATCGATGGGTGCGATTCCTGGAAGCGCCTGGCCTTGGAGCGCCCAAACGCGCTCGCCTGCCCGCCCATGCCGCCTCGTTTGAAGAAGAAGAACAGCACGCCTCCCACGAGGGCAAGAAAGACCACATCCACCAGCACCTGCGTCCATTGGCCTTGCTGTCCATTGTCAATATTGACGGTAACGCCATCACGCCGGAAGATTTCCGTCACCGGCTGCCCATCTTCCTTAGAAGCATGATAGTGCTGGCCTTTGATATCAATAGCAACAACATCGTTTCCATTGATGGTCACAGAGGTTAACTTGTGATGATCGGCAAGGTTGAGTACATCACTAATCGGCTTCTCTATAGTATTAACGTGGCTCATACCACTTACCACACGAAATACAATCACGCCCAGCACCGCTGCTCCCAGGAGTACAACAAGCGAAGGAATACTCAAACGTATCAAGATATTTCGTTTTTTTGATGCATTTTGCGAGGAACGTGTTGAATTTGGTTCCCTCGGTTCCTGGTTATCGTGTTGTGGCATTTCCATGAAGTAACGTCAGACCCTTCTATTTTCTGGAGAAACGCAGGCAACCTGAATAGTTGCCCTTACTTATAAGAATAAACCATTTGCCCCCAGGCAAAGGTCATGCTCAAAATATTGCAAATTGTGTTGTGGTGTGTCAAAAAAAATTAACTTGACGCTAGTATAACCTATACCAATCAGTTAATCAAGGTTATTGTTTAGTTGTTTTTGGAAAATTGGTACTTTTGGGGAATTTTTGCTAAAGATAGCCTCTTCTATAAATTTTTTGCGATAAATTATCCTTGATTTGTTACAAATAGTCAGTTTATACTATTCATATGATCGGTACTCTTATTGTAGAGTTTATTGGGACACCGTACCAGAGTCGGAGCAATAGTTCACTGGTGGAATTATTCGAAAGGAGTCCTTGATGAACAGTCCTTCTCCAACGTCTACCTCAAACAACCGTTGGGTGATTGCCATCGCCGCCATATTTATGCAGCTTGCTCTAGGTTCAGTCTATGCCTGGAGTGTGTTCCTCAATCCAGTTATCGCAGCGTATCACGTTACAAGATTGCAAGCGAACCTGACTTTTAGTATTGTGCTGCTTGCATTGGGGGTCACGGCTGGCTTTGGCGGTTATCTTAATTACCGCTTTGGTCCACGTGTCATCGCCACTGCAGGAGGCATTCTCTACGGGATTGGTGTACTCCTGGCGGCATTTGTCAGGCCTAATCTATTCCTCCTGTATCTCACCTTCGGGGTGATTGGTGGTATCGGCATCGGCCTGGGCTATATCGTAGCACTCGCGATGCTCATCAGATGGTTCCCGGATCGCCGCGGGTTTATTACAGGCCTGGCTGTTGCAGGTTTCGGAGCAGGAGCCTTAATCACGGGACCTGCTGCCGCCTCATTGATTAAGTCTGTTGGTTTGGATAACACTTTTCTCTACCTGGGTATCGTCTATCTTGTAATCATCGTCATCGTGGCGCAATTTTTCCGCACAGCGCCGGAAGGCTATGCACCTGCTGGCTGGACACCTTCAGTTCGTCAACAGGCGAACCGCAGTGTACGGGACTATACATTCGCAGAGGCGCTGCGCCTCCCAAGATGGTATGTCCTATGGCTCATCCTCGCGTTGAACGTCACGGCTGGCGCCGCCCTGATCTCGGTGGCCTCGCCATTAGCGCAGAAGTTCACCGGCGTCGATGCGGTGACGGCTGCGCTCCTTGTCAGCGTCATCGGCATCTTCAATGGTGGTGGGCGCTTATTCTGGGGCTGGCTCTCAGATGGCATTGGTCGCCCTTTCACCTTT
>VBHV01000467.1:0-3796 GCA_005881995.1 Chloroflexota bacterium
GAAGCAGGACAAAATCTTTAACGAGTCCAGGCCTTTGGGAAGAGCAGGCGCTCTGTCGATTTCAGTGGAGGCTTTTGCTGTCAACTTTGCTGTAGAAGAGGTTTCAATTTTTGTGGTGGGTATCTGCTGGGGCTTCTAGAGGTCGTTTAGGTGGGTTGCTGCTTTGCTTAGTTGCGCGATCTCCATTGTGCTAAAGGTCTTTTTCTTTTGCATTTCTACGTCTCCTTATAGGTTGCTTATCTTTGTCGAGCGGCTTGGCTTTTTTTGCTTTGTGTTGGTTTGTCTACTGGTGTCTACTGTTATTCGCTGTTTTCTACCGATTTTGCTGTCAACCAGGTAGAGTTAGAAGCAGGAGTACATTCTACGAACTTCCAACACCCTGACTATATCATATTTTCTCTCTCTTTGAGGCCGATTCTCTCGAAAATGGATATGGAACCTTTTGCAGACTCCTTGCGTGTATTGATTCAAAGACACATGTTCTTTCAAAGGTGAAAGGAGAAAAGGTCAATGACCACAACCGCGATTGAACACTCAACGACGATCGCCGTTTTTGCAGACCAGGAGCAAGCGAATAAAGCCATCGATGATCTTCGTCACGCTGGCTATAGCTATGACCAGATCAGGTTGGTGCGCCGTGGCTCGAACAGTTTTACGGAGAGCCTCAAGAGCTTGTTTAGCCAGACGGCTGCCACCACAAACTCGCCGGATGACTGGATGAGGATCGGCGTACCGGAGCAGGACGCGCGCAACTATCAAAGTGAACTTGATGCAGGTCGCAGCATCGTGCTCATCAAAGCCGTTGATAATCCAGAGCAGGCTCTCAGCATTATGCGTCAGAACGGAGCATTCGATATTGTTTCTCGCCTGAGAACTGCCCAGCCGACTACGACGCCGGGTACTGTCAATCCCAATGCTCAAGCGGGAACCTACAATCCCAATACTCAAGCGGGAGCCTATAATCCTGATGCTCAAGCGGGAGCCTATAATCCCAATGCTGCTCCAGGGACAAATTATCCCGATGTTCCGCCGAGAACCTGAGAAATAGAGCCCGGCCACTTTTAACCGAAGCACCGGCTGCCCGAAACGTCCAAGCACCACGAGGATTAAGGGTGTCTGTGAAAAAGGGACTCGATTAGTTCGAGCCCTTTTTCCTTTCTCACACAGATGAACAAGTGAAGTGCTTGTAGGAGTTGCTAGCGCTTCTGTTGAACCACTTGCTGTAGCTGTTGAATCTCTTGATCGTAATCCAGGCGGTAGACCGCGTGAACGTCCCAACTGACGAAATCCATGAACGGTTGCAGAAGCGCAGTCAGTTCACGGGGATCATCGGTCTCAATAACCAGTGGTGCTAGTTTACAAAGAAAACTCAGCGATGCTCATCTGAAAGGGATCAGCATCGGGATGCAACTGATGGAAAAGCGAGAGCAAGACATTGAACATGGCCACCAGCGAGGCCAGTCGAGCCTGGATAGACGGACGCAAGCCATGATGCATGTGCTTGAGGCCACAGACAACGGTAACCATCGACAAAGCGGTTTCCACACACATGCGTTCATTCCAGGTGCCTTTCTCACACCGTTTGAGATGGTCGGGAATGCCGGCGGCACAGCGAAAGCCCAGATCGGCCAGCACGATGCTCTGGTCATGCAGGCCTTCAATCAAAGGATGAAAGTGCTGATCATGAGTGTTCATGGTGGCCCAATCCCAGTCGACGACCTGTCCTTGCTCATTGAGCAGCCAGCACAGTTTGATACCCACGCAGAGAGCGCCCTTTGTCTTTGCCCTTCTTGCCCACTTGTCTGGGACTGCGGCCCTGACGGATAGGAAAGAGCCATTCAATAGGATAACTGTCGATGACGGGAAAGAAACTGGGCTGAGCCAAGAGTCGACGAAACCAGTCCTGATGGGTCTTCAATTGCCGTTGCAGTCGCGTGCGATCGGGCAAGCCTGCAAACAGGTCATCGTCATCGCGCTTGACCCAGCGGGAAAGGCGCGAAAATGGTCTCCCTTGAGGGCGAACAAGATGCCAATCGTCACCACTTCGCTGGGATACAGTTTGGCTTGAGTGTGCTTGGGCATGTTTCCCATCTGATCATCGACAAGGCAAAACATCTGTATGATAATATCCTGGGTTGTCATGAGGTTCTCCGTTCTTCTGAATAGGTTGCATTTCTATTCTTAGAACGAGTCTCATGGCTTCCTCAACTAGCACCAATGATTAGTAGTAAGTACAGTGGTATTTGGCCTCTCCGAGAGCCTACGATTAGCGCGAGTAGAGACAAACTCTAACCTTCTCATAACGTTCCTCGTTGCCCTTGTCCTGATCCTGCTTGTGCTGTGGCTCATACCTCGATCGTTTCTGGCGCTCAAAGAAGAGTAGAAAAATCACACCCGAGTCGTTACGATAGCTAATGCTGTCAACTTTGCTGTAAAAGTGGTTACCTACTTTTGTGGTAGGTATCCGCTGGCGCTTCTAGAGAGTGTTGAGGTGGATTGCTTCTTCGTTTAGCCGTTCGATTTCCATTGTTCTAAAAGTCTTTTTCTTTTGCAAGTATCTTCCCCTCGATATTTCATTACCGCCCCCACAATTCTCTACCCCCGCCATAATTGCGCAGCAAGCGAAAGTGCCGCGCCACCCAGGCGTGAAAAGCGGCGACATTGGGCAGGTGAAAACGGCCGGTGAAGAAGAGGACGGCATGCACCTGGGGTTGTGATGCGATGGATTCGAGTTGGCCGAGCGTAAGATAATGGGTCTCAATGCGCACCATCGAGGTATCTACCAGCGCGGGAGGGGTATCGCGGTTCGCGAGGGCAGCGACGAATTGCCCATCGGTGACAACCTGCTGGTCGGGCGCGATGGCCGCGCGCAAGTTGGCGGCAACGCGTGCCTCCAATTGCGCCGTGCCATCGACGCTACTAGCCGCGGCGTTGCGGTAGTAGATGCGGTCCTGCCGCGCATCCAGGACAGCCGTCAAGAGTATAAGCAGTACCGTCGCCCAGGTGAGAAAGATGGCAACCTTAGAAACCAGTGAGGTTGAGAAGACCCGTCGATAGGCAGACGGGTCGGCAATGCCCATGACAGACAGCGCGATGAGCGGCGGCGTCAATGACACAAAGTGATGCGAAAAGAGCGGCACCTGCCGCCAGAGTAAAAAGGCCGTCGCGAGCAGCCAGCCCAACAACGGCAGTACGCGCCAATCTTGCCTGAGCAGCGCGGCAGCTGTCCCATAGAGCGCGGTCAATGCAAGCAATGTGGTTAGCGCGGACTCCACCTTGAGCAAATTTCCCGACTGGCTGAACTGCGGGTTATTACTCAGCATTGAGGCGGCATCGGTATGAAAGGTAATCACGCTAGCAACCATCGCTTGAAACGAACCAAGAAATGGCAGCATGACAAGTATGGTTGTCAACAGGAAGGCTAGAATGCCTGCCGCGATTGCAATGTAGGAGTTCATTGTTTTTGTAGGGGCAGATATTTGCCACAAGCGAGTTAGCATGAACATGCCGGTGGGGATGAGGAGGGCGACGCCGAGGAGTTTGCTGAGGATGCTCAGGGCTACCGTTACGCCTGTTAATACTGCGAGCAGCAGGCCGCGCTTTCCGGAGGGATATTTCCACCAGAATAACGCCAGCCCCATTGCCAGGAATGAGAAGGCGGCAGAGGATGCCTCGGCCTGCATGGTTTGGGACTGCGCGAGGTAGAGTGGATCGACAACTGCCAGCAGCAGGGCTGCGATTGCTCCCAGGCACCCGCTCAATGCTTTGCCAAGCAGGAACGCGCCCAATAGGCCGA
>VBHV01000467.1:4107-7994 GCA_005881995.1 Chloroflexota bacterium
TACAATACGTAGGGGCGCAATGATGAACCTTCATCATTGCGCCCCTACATGCTGTATGAATTTACCCACCCATGAAGAACAACGGGTCGCTATCGTCAAAGTGCGTCTTGCTCATGTCAATGTTACCAGTCGAAGCATCGGCAGGCGGCGGAGTCGATTCGACGATTTTCGGGGCATCGATCACATGGCCATCGCCATTGCTTGCGCCATTCACCAGGGCATAGCCGTTCGTTCCGTTCCCATTTTTATGGCCATTGCCATTCCCATTACCAATACCCAGCACTTCATCGAACTCGGACATGACCAGCCGTGTGACGCGGCTGGCGTCGGCCTCGTCGATCAGCTTCTTGATATCCTCTCCAACCAGTTCATCGCGCTCGATCAGCGCCTCTGCAACGGCAATTAACGCCTCACGATGATCCCGTAGCAGGCGTTTCACTGCTTTTAACTGTGATTGGAGTACTTCTTCTACTCGATCCGCAAGTTTAGGCAGCACACCTGGATTGATGCTGGTAGAGAGAGGAGCATAGCCCAGGTAGGATGAGAGAGTGCCATCCATACCATACATACCAACATACGCTATGGCTGTACTGGTCGCGCCAGCAAGATCACCGGTCACGCCGTTCAAATTTACATCGAGGAAGAGTTCTTCAGCAGCACGGGAACCCAGCGCGATCTGCATGCGAGCGAGTATCTCTTCTTTTGCGCGAGTTTTGATAGTCTCTTTTGGTCGCCAGGCAGCAAATGCTTCTGCACCCTCCATGTCACCACGACGATGCACGGTCACATAGGCGGGAAACTCGCGTTCCAACAGGTAGTAGCAGGCCACGGCATGTCCTGCCTCGTGATAGGCAAGGCGCCGCCGCTCAAGAGATGTCAATTCACTTGGCTGGCGAAGACCAAACTCGTGCACATCCTGCGCCTCAACCAGGTCTTTATAGGTCACCATATCACGGCCATCGAAGTGCGCGATGATCACGGCTTCATTCACGACATGCTTGATCGCTACGGGAGTATATTCAACCATGCGCGCTACCAGCGCGGATATCGAGATACCGGGATCATGTTTGACCTTATTCAGGTAGAACTCGATCACCTCACCGCGATACTTATCGGTCGGGGCGGCGATATGTACTCGACGATCAAACCGGCCTGGACGCAGAAGCGCGGGATCAAGCGACTCAGGAATATTGGTCGCGCCAATGGTCAATACCGGCTGATTCTGAACACGGCTATGGTATAAACCAACCAGGCGGAGTACTTTCTTAAACCAGCCAGTCTCGATATTCGGAGGATCCAGCTGCATCAGCAGTTCATTCAGGCCACCTGTGCCACCCATAGCGCCAAAGATGCCGCCGCCCATTGCCATTTGTCCCCCACCACGCTGGGAACGTGACATGCCAATAGCATCGATTTCGTCCATGAAGACGACGCAGCCGCCGTATTCACGAGCCAGGCGTCGCGCCTTATTGTACAACCGCTTGATCATCAGTACATCCATACCGATGAACATGGCGCGGAAACTGGCAGCGCTTGCATAAGCGAAAGGCACGCCTGCTTCAGTGCTGATACACTGCGCCAGGTAGCTTTTACCTGTTCCCGGAGGGCCAGAGAGCAGCAGACCGCGCACGGGTTGACCACCCATTTCCTGGTATTCTTCAATGCCTCGCAACAGCAACACGATACGCTTAGCAGCTTCCAGCACTTCTGGATTGCCTTTATAGTCCTCAAATCCAACCCCTGTCTCGCCAGGCATTACCCAGTACAGTCTTGGGCGACCCAAAAACCAGAAGAGGGCCACGAATTGGAGTACAATAGCAAACATGTAGAAGATGATCTGGAAGCCATACTGAAAGATTGTTCCGGGCGAGGGTACACTCAACTGCGGGGCAACTTGCACAACGAAATACCAGAGTATGATGCTCAGGACAATGAGCCAGAACCAGCGCCGTTTCGCAAAACGCCCGAACTGATCCATACCCAGATCGATTGACTTGTCCAGTTTGTTAGGATTGTTGTTTTCTGCTGACATGAGCAAATTCCTTCTGATTTGGAGAAACCTGGCGGGCGTCTCTTACAAATCCTATCACGGCGCTAGAGGTCCACGTATCTGCACTACAGCGGTAACGAGGAGGAATGTGCCTCCCGTTTGCGAAGCAGCTGTGACAAAGTGGAACAGCGCATACTCGGAGGTTGTACCACCAGGGCCACTAGCTGCGAGGTCTACTTCAACGAAACTATCAACCGATGTATCGGCCTCCTGCTGAACACCCACGACATTGATGGTTTTCCAGGTCAGATGCGCCTTCGGTTGGCTATACTGGTCAACAAGCGTCTGTGGATCAGGCGGCTGTGACATAAAGCGATCAAGAACAGCAAGGGTGGTAACGTTGCCATCCCTCAGCGCGTAAAGCCAGTTTCTGACCTGGTCGCCACCACCGCTGGTGCCATGCACATTGAAATCGAACTGGTCCTTTCCAATGCTGAAAGGCAAATATCCGGTCTTATAATAATTGACGGCTGTCGCGCTGCCCAGGATCAGCAGGATTGCAAGCAGAGAAACCAGTTTGTGGTTCCTGAAAGCGCGAAGCAAATAGTACAGACCCTTGAACAGGGGACGTAAGAGCCGTTTGATGAACCGGGCAACAGGAGTCTCACCTGTTCTGCGTCTTGGTGTAGAAGTGATCTTTTTCGGCTCTGGCGTCGGTTGCTCCGGCGGTTGTTGAGTAGGGGAAGGGCTACCTATCATCGGGACGGCTCAACTTTCTGTGGACGCGATCAATCGCGTCCCTACAGGCAATGCATTCTTTTCTTTAAACACGATTGGACACAGCATCTATTACAAGGTAAACTGCTCTACTGGTAGGCCAACTTGCCATAACGATAGTACGATTTTGATGCTATATCTTTACAAGTACCATACACTACAATCAGAGTTTTGACAAGAGCCTATGACCAGGGCAGGGGCAAAGTTGCTCGCCTTATCGTAGGGACAAGGAGTGGGGCGGGGCGGATGTGGGGGCCTTGTGCTTGTCCTGTGGGGAGAGCGATGCTACCGGGTATCTATGATGTGCATTGGTAGGCAACCCACCAGGACGAGGACAAGCACAAGGCCCCCACATCCGCCCAAACATCACCCCTTGTCCCTACCGAACAGCACCGTACCCTAAAGGAGAAAGAGCTATGAAGCCCTTGCCCTGGTCGCTTTCCCTAAAAAAGTGAAAAAGAGCTATGAAGCTAATAGAACATTTGTTATAATAACTGCATAGATTTCTCGCATTTGATATAATAATACGTACTGATGTTACAGGAAGGCAGGTGGAGCAACTTATGGATGCATACAGGAACAACGGGGATCGGCCAATGGACGCCGATGGCGCTCCGTATATCTGGCTGCGCTATAGTACACAATTTACCACGGGTGGCCGCACGCACACCATTGAGATGGGTATTCCTGTGCCGTTGGGGGCGAGCGCGGAACAGCGCGAACAACTGATACGCGAAGCGGAAGCAGGTATGGAGCAGCTTTCGCGGCGTGTTGATAGCCGCGTGGCTCAGATGTTACAGCGTAATTCACGTCCACCCGAACCCTCAAGGCCGCAAGAATCCACGCGCAGTCCAGGCTATTCCCAGACAGGAACGCGCCCAACCCCACCTGCTACGCCCGCTGCTGCTCCATCCAGGCAGAACCAGGCACCACAGCAGCAACCACCACAAACGCAGCAACCACCACAGACTGCATCTCAAACGCCTGCTCGTGAAACTCCACAGCCCATTTCATTACAGGAGAAACGCCAGACAACACAGGCAACACAAACGACTCCGCCGCGCACATCCATTGGAGCCGAGATGCCTGTGACTCCTAACCTGAGTGGCTCTGCGCCTGG
>VBHV01000467.1:8109-11378 GCA_005881995.1 Chloroflexota bacterium
CAGCCAGCCAGCCGCGACCTGTGACTGCGCCTCCGCCATCTCCATCTCCGCAGGTACAACGCACACCGCCTCCTGCCGCGACACAACGCGATGCCAGGCCAGCAGCGCCAGAGCCGAAACCGGCGCCACCAGCTGCGCCGGTGGCCTCGACCAACCGCGCACAGCCATCTCCTGTTGGGTCGTCCGCGGTGCCTGCCAAGCCTGCACCGTCTGCATCATCTACACCGTCGGCGCACTCTCCATTGCCTGGGCCGCCGAATATACCTGTGTATCCCATGCGAGGTGGCCCGGTACGGGAAGCTCCGCGCGTCTACAAGTTCGATGAAGAGGAAGAAGAGATGGAGGGGGTGGAGGAAGCGAACAGGGAGGGCGAAAGTGACAAGAGAGAATCCCAGAACAGTATGTCAGATGCGCTGGCGCGCATCAAGATCGACGAACTGAAAGAGAAAAGCGGCTCGTCGTCGGCGGTCAGCCAGGGACGTTTGACCGTACTGCATAATTTGCTCGACTCACAAATCAGCGACACGCAATTCCAGCAGTTGATCCAGGGCATCTGGAATGCCACCTCCGACAAAAAGTTGAAGCAAGACCAGGTGGAAGCGCTGATCTCCTGGGCCAAAGAAGATTACTTTGTGGATGAATTAGAAGTTGTGCTTGCGGTGCTGAACGAACAATAAGAGGGAAGGGAAGAACATGCGCGTAGTAACAGGTGAGGCTAAAGGGCGCAAGCTCAAAGCGCCCAAAACAGCGGGGACGCGCCCCATCATTGATCGTGTGAAGACGGCGCTCTTCGATATCCTTTCTACGCGCGTGGAAGATGCGCGTTTCCTGGACCTCTTCGCCGGTACAGGTAGTGTAGGCATAGAAGCCTTGAGCCGCGGCGCAGCGCATGCCACCTTCATTGAAATGAATCACAGCGTGCTGAAACTGGTACGCGAGAACCTGAAAATCACGGGCCTGGGTGATCGAGCCGAGACGCTGCAGGCCGACGCGTTCAAGTTCTTGCAATCTAATGCCGTTCAGAACGGGAATGCGCAGCGTGTATATGATATGATCTACGTGGCTCCGCCGCAGTACCATGAAATGGCGGCGCGCGCCTTAGCCATGCTGGATAGCTCACCGCTACTCGCGGAAGATGGGCTGGTGATCGTCCAGATTCATCCCAAAGAGCGATCAGTGGTGGCCGCCGTTCCGCTCACGCGCCTGGTTCTGAGCGATGAGCGCAAGTATGGCAGTACATTGTTGATGTTTTACGAAACCGTGTCGGGGCAAGATGATGGGAATTGATAAAGGAGATGTCATTTATGTCGATACAATTTAGGCAGCTTGATTATGTGATTGTGTATGTGAGCGATATGCAACGTTCGCTGGCGTTCTACCGCGATGTGCTGGGGTTAACTTTGAAATTTACTTCGCCAGGATGGACGGAGTTTGTTACGGGGAGTACTACGGTTGCGCTGCATACTGCTAGAGGCGAGAAATCTGCGGAAGTTCCATCGCTCCCACCTGCCGGCCAGGCGCAGCTAGGTTTTATGGTTGATGATCTTCAAGCAACCTACGAGGCTTTGAAAGCGCAGCAGGTCTTTTTCTCGCTGCCACCGACGAAACAAAACTCTGGCGTGACGCTGGCGGTGTTTCATGATCCTGATGGGCTGGGGATTACGATTCAGCAGCGTTAATAGATCACGGCGAGGAATTAACACTATGATAAACAAACCCGGAGGCGGGCGTTTTGCTTTTGTGGACGCGGGGGAAGCGGCCCGCATCTTAGGCATTGACCGCGTGACGCTGGATCAGTGGGTGCGCGATGGCCGCATTAAGCCGCACCGGGGCGTTGGACGCGATTCGTTCTATCGCACCGCCGACCTGGAGGCACTCTACAAAGAAATGCACCCGGAGGCTGAACTGGCCGAAGCTATAGCCGCCGACGAACGCGAGAGTGCGGGTGAACAAGTGGCGATCCCGGTGCGTAAGAAGCAGGACCCGCAGATGCGCGTTTACCTGCGACTGCAGGCCGACGCCAAGTGGTACGATACTTCGGAAGAGGATATTCGTACCTGGTTCCAGCAGCTCGCGCCCGATGGCTATGAGCGCAATAAGAAGAACGCGGAGCATACGATTAAGAAGCTGCAATACCTGGTGAGTTTGATTGAGGAGGCGCAGGGGAGGGGATAGCAATAGTTACTATTGTAAGGGTTCAGCCAGACGCTCATAACTCTGTACCTGACGCCGTTATGCTAAGCTCGACGTGAGATTTTCCCAGGGCGAATGCAAGGGTCGGCACAGGTGCAGCCAACGGCAATGCGAACTCTGTATGAGCAGTGTACCCCGACGAGGGCGACCGCAAGGGTCTCCACCCCACTTCCGCTCTACCCCCGCCCGTACAATGACTACGGTTGCATGGCTCGTATGAGCCAGCGAGGGCGACCGCAAGGGTCCCCGCCCCGCTTCAGCCCTACCCCCGCCCGTACAATGACTACGGTTGCATGGCCTTGTATGAGCGGCCTCGATAAACGTGGTGAAGGTTAAAATAACTAGAACTCTCGCGTTGCCAGTTTTTCGGGGTTATTCTTGATATAGTGGCGTATTCTCTCCAGTTCCTCTTTGTTATCGATAACCACGTCAATAAAGCCACGTTGCCAGAAAGAGCCACCATGCTGCACCTGTAGTGACTTGCTATACTCGATCCAGGCTTTCATCACTAGTGACTTATAGGCGCCAACCACCATCCCCAGTGTCGGTGCATGCTCTACCAGCCCGTTTAACCAGAGGATGAAATGTACATGGTCAGGCATGATAACAAACGCATAGAGCGTCACCCCTGGGAAGCGTTGAGGCAACGCTTCCCAGGTCTCCCGTAAAATTGCGTGGAGTTGAGGAACCTCGAACAGCGGATCATGCGTGCTGGTTCGTATCGTCACAAAGTAACCCCGCGACCAGGTATAATCGTGTTTGGGCAACCGGGTAGACCGCCTGTGGTACTTATAGGTCTTATCCTGCTGGCTCTCCTGCGCGCCCATAAAACCCTCCCTTATCCTTTTGCAACATTTCCTCCATCATACCCTGACAGCCGTCGCCTGGACATAGGCATTTTGCCCACCTTCATATAGGACAAACCACCCTCCAGCTACCTACACGAACTTCGTTCCTCCGTAGTCATTGTACGGGCGGGGGTAGAGCGGAAGAGTGGTGGGGACCCTTGCGGTCAATGCCGTTAAAATAAGTGCAATTGCACGCTCAAAACCGCCGTTTCTAGCTCATTCATATGA
>VBHV01000468.1 GCA_005881995.1 Chloroflexota bacterium
ATTTCTGGCAATCCTGAAGCGGTAGCCGTAAACCTGGGGGGATATGCGCTGGTGGCGGTGGTCGCTTCGATTATAGCTATGGTGATTGCTATCTATCGTGCGATGCAGCTCGATATCCTGGCGATACGCCGCGAAGCCGCTCGCTCGACGCGCCGTCCGATCTGGCAGCGTATCAACCTGGATATAGTGGCCATTATTATCACGCTCACCGGCTTTGGTATTTCCTACTATGTCACCAATTCCGGCGTGCTGGACCCGCAGTTGCGGCTTCTGCTGCTCTCACCATTGACGCTGCTGGGGACGGTCTTCCTGATGATTGCAGCACTGCTGCTCTTTTTGCGCATCTTCCAGCTGCTTTTGCGGTTAGGCGCCTGGTTAGCGGCACGCGGTCGCGGGGCGGCATCGATGCTGGCACTGGCGCAGATGGCGCGGTCGCCCCGGCAATCGGTGCGCATGACGCTGCTCTTCGCCCTGGCTACGGCCTTTGTGATCTTCACGTTGATCTTTACTGCCTCGCAAGCCGAACGCATTCCGCAAGTAGCGGCGTTTTCAGCGGGAGCAGATTTCAGCGGTGTTCCGGATAATCCCAGCCTGAATTCTATCGCGCTGGACGAAGAGACGAACATGTATCGTACTATTCCTGGGTTGGCTTCTGTTACACTGGGTTACAAGGCGAAGACGATTGGAGGGGGCAATATCCTGGCGCTGGCCATCGAGGTCATGGCGGTTGATGCCAATAATTTTGCCTCGACTGCCGGTTCTAGCTGGACGGGGCAGGATTCGCCGGATGCCCTCTCCTCGCTCATGTCGCAGCTGCGAGCCGGGCGTAGCCAGGGGATTGCCAGCAATGTGGTGCCGGCCATTGTGGATAGCGCCACCTGGACGAGTTTACACCTGTCGCCCAACACGACGTTTGCGCTGAATTTCTTCCCGTACGGGCCGATCACCTTGCAGGCTGTGGCTAAGGTCGATCATATTCCTACGATCAGCGATAGCGCTTCTGCCGGGGGTACCGATGACGTACCATCGGGGGGTGTACTGGTTGATTACCGGACATTTGCGCCAGTCTATACGAACGATTTCGCGCAGCTTGGCACCTCTCTTCCGATTAACTATGCCTGGGTGCGCGCCAGGGATGATAGCGCCTCGATAGCCAGTGTGCGTAAGGCGCTCACTACCGGCTGCTGCTTCATACTTGATCCGCTCTATGACCGGCGCGCCATTGTCACCAGCTTACAAAATGACCCGCTCTCAGTTGATCTGCTGGGGGTATTAGGCATCGGCGCGACGACGGCGATGCTGCTGGCGCTGGCAGGCAGCCTGATCGCGTCATGGTTGTGCGCGCGCAATCGGCTGACCAACTTCGCAGTACTACGAGCACTGGGCGCGGCGCCGTCCCAGCTTGCCGGTATGCTGATGTGGGAGCAAAGCATCATTTATATCACCTCCCTCCTGCTGGGGCTGCTTTTTGGTGCGCTCCTCTCGCTGCTGGCGCTGCCAGTGATGATCTTTACCAGTGTGGCAACGACCGGAGCCAGCAGTGATCTTTCCAGCAGCGCATTTTTCATCGTGCAAAACATCCCGCCTATTCAGATTGTACTTCCCAGTACTCTGTGGGTGATACTGGGCGCGTTGGTGGGCATCTGTATAGTGGCTCTCGGTTTAATGGTGCGTGTTGTCTCGCGTCCATCGATCAGTCAGACGCTGCGGCTCAACGAAGATTAAAATGGGGAAGAGGAGCTTGTATGCCAGAACCACTCGTTATATGTGATAACCTGGTGAAAATTTATAAGGTGGCTGACCTGGAGGTGGTGGCGCTGCAAGGGCTGGACCTGGAGGTGACGGCGGGGGAGATTATGGCTATCGTTGGCGCATCAGGTTCAGGGAAAAGCACGTTGCTCAATATCCTGAGCGGGTTGGATCTTCCCAGCGCGGGCAAGTGCATTGTTGATAAGCATGACTTGACGCGTTTGAGCCAGGCTGAGCGCGTCGGCTACCAACGCTACACGGTTGGGCATATCTGGCAGCAGAATGGGCGCAACCTGTTACAGGAGTTGACGATACAGGCCAACGTCGAACTGCCACAGGTACTGGGCGGTGTTGATACCGGGCGGCGCGCGCGGCGTGCCCAGGAACTGTTGGAGCTGGTTGGATTGAAGGGAATGGAGAAGAAGCGCCCAGTTCAGCTCTCTGGGGGCGAACAACAGCGAGCGGCCATCGCAGTCGCTCTCGCCAATCAGCCGCAGCTGTTGTTAGGTGACGAGCCAACAGGCGAACTGGATTCGACCACCGCTCACGAAATCCTGACGCTGCTGCACTCTGTCAATCGAGAGCTAGGATTGACTATTCTGCTCGTCACGCACGATGTGGCGATCGCGGCCCTGGTAGACCGCACCATCGCTATTCGTGATGGGCGCACCAGCACCGAGACCGTGCGCCGTGAAGTTCCGCTCACCTCGGCGAGCGAGCATACGCCGCTCGTCAGTTCCGTTATCGGCCTGCCAGGAGAAACACACCGCGAGTCTGTGCTGATTGACCGTGTGGGGCGGCTACAATTGCCGAAAGAAGCCCTGGAGAGCATCGTTTTCAATGGGCGAGCAGAAGTGCGTGTTGTGCAAGATCATATCGAATTGTGGCCACTAGCTTCCAGGGCAGGGGCAAGCCCAGCACGTACCCTACACGAAGCTCAGGCCTTGAATGGGACGACCATCAATGACATAACGCCGGCTAACAAGCAGAACATAGAGGAAGAGGCAAAATAATGCAGGAAACTGAAACAGCCATCAAAAGCATTGCCGAAGCGCGTGGGGTGACGCGGGATTTTCGCACGGGCAGTGTGATTGTCCATGCACTGCGTGGGATTGATCTACGTGTCCAGCAAGGCGAGTTTGTCGCCCTGCGTGGTCGCTCAGGTTCAGGCAAAACGACCCTGCTGAATATCCTGATCG
>VBHV01000469.1 GCA_005881995.1 Chloroflexota bacterium
ACGCGAGAATACAAATCGACAATGTTCTCTTTTTGCCTGTCATTATCGCTCACGCCTGATACCTCTACAAAAAGATCGACGCGCCGCTTTCCTGTTCGCCTTTGTCTGTAGTGAAAATCTTTGGCATTGCTGGCTCTGGTTCCTGCAGCGTGCCATGGCGGGCGGCCTGTATCTTAGCCCAGACCTTTTCTGGCTTGAGCGGCATATCGATGGTTTTGATGCCAAGCGGGGCGAGCGCGTCCAGCACGGCGTTCACAACGGCAGGAGGCGCACCAATACAGCCGCCTTCGCCGATACCTTTCGCTCCAAGTGGATTAATGGGCGAGGGCGTTTCCACTACACCGGTGATAAAGGAAGGTATCTGCGAGATGTTAGGCAAGGTGTAGTCCATCAGCGTGCTGGTTAGCAGTTGACCATCCTCGGCGTATTGCGCCTCCTCGTAGAGCGCCTGCCCGATGCCCTGGGCCAGCGCTCCGTGTACCTGGGCATCGGCCAGGTAGGAATTCAACACTGTGCCACAATCATCAACGGCCACGTATCGCAGGATGTGTACATCGCCTGTCTCCGAGTCCACCTGCACTACTGCAATATGTGTACCGGAAGAGAACGTCGCGTTTGATGGGTTAAAATCGCGCCATGCCGCCAGTCCCTCGATGGGAACGCCATTTGCAGGATTGGGCTTTTCATGCTCGATCAAATCGGGTTGTTCTTCGACCATGCGGGCCAGCTCACCCAATGTAATGGCACGTGTTGGGACGCCGCGCACGCTTACCCCGCCATTTGCCAGTTCAAGGTCCTGGATGGAAGCTTCCAGGTGCCGCGCCGCCACCTGCAAAGCCTTCTCGCGCGCAGCTTCCGCCGCCAGGTGGACGGCTGTACCTCCTATCTGTGTCGTGCGACTGCCGAAGGTGCCTATGCCAAAGGCAGGCAGAGCAGTATCGTTCATTTGCACTTCCACCTGGGTGCCGGGAACATGAAAAATCGTCGCGGCGATCTGTGCAAAGGCAGTAAAGTGTCCCTGTCCATTGGTTGCCACGCCGCTCTGTACCAGGATGGTGCCGTCGCGACGAATGCGCACCGTCGCCGACTCCTTCGGCGCGTGCGGTCCCATATTGATCGCGCCGCCCGATACTTCAACGAAAGTGGAAAGGCCGATCCCCAACAATTTGGGATCATCCATACCGCGCTGCTCCTGCTGTTTCTTGCGCCATCCCTGGTAATCCGCCAGTTCCAGCGCCCGGTCGAGCGCTGCCTGGTAATTGCCGCTATCGTATTCCAGGCCTGTAAGAGTTTTGTAAGGGAAGGCCTCCGGCTCGATCAGATTGCGGCGGCGCACCTCGACGGGGTCAAGCCCTAATTCGTGCGCCATCCGATCTATGGTTCGTTCCAGGATATAGGCTGCTTCTGGTCGGCCCGCGCCGCGATAGGGAGACGTGGGTACTTTATTGGTGAATGCGCCGATAAGCTGGCTCGATACCGCTGAAATGCGATACGGGCCATTGAGCATGGAAGGTGTGCCCATGGGTACCAGGGTGGTTGCCCTGCCTAAGAAGCCGCCCAGGTCTGCGATGGTGCGCACTTTCAATCCCAGCAGTCGCCCATCATGCTGGTACGCGGCCTCGATATAGTTGATCTGGCCGCGCCCCTGCGTCTGGGACTGTAAATTCTCACTGCGGCTCTCAATCCACTTGACGGGCCGACCAAAGCGCAATGCCAGCGCCGCTGCCACAATCTCTTCGCCCACAAACCCCGTTTTCGTGCCGAATCCTCCTCCTACCTCGGCGTTCAATACACGTATCTTGCGTCGATCAATACCCAGGAACTGGGCCAGCGTCTCCCGTGCTGTATAGATAGCCTGCGAGGATACCCAGGCCGAGAACTCGCCGCTCTCGGGGTTGAAATCGAACATGCAGGCACGCGGTTCCATAGAACTGGGGGCCACGCGCTGGTTTACCACGCGCAGGCGCACAATATGCTCTGCCTGCGCGAACGCGGCCTCTATATCTCCGCCCCCGGTGGAAACGTTGAACGCTACGTTTGAACCGAGCTCGTCGTAGAGCAGCGGAGCGCCGGGAGCCAGCGCCGCCTCCGGGTCGCTCACAGCTGGCAATGGAAGATAGTCTATTTCCACCAGGTCGCGCGCATCCAGCGCCGTATAGAGATCTTCAGCCAGCACTACCGCGACCGGATCTCCTACGTAGCGCACGCGTTTCACGGCAAGAACGCGGCGCACCGGCTTATTCAGTCCATGCGGCGGTATTGGCATCGAGTCGATGGTGGGCATGTCGTTGACCAGTTCAGCCGCTTCAAAGGCCGCGATTACTCCGGGCTGGGAGCGCGCCGCCTCCAGTGAGATGCGCGAAATTTCGGCATGCGCGTAGGGGCTGCGCACAACCGCCATGTGTAACACCGCAGGGCGGCCCTGTGGTGATCGCAGGTCATCAACGTAGTGGGAGCGCCCGGTAATCAATCGATAATCTTCTCTACGGCGTTCCAGCCCCGGTGGTAAACTCGTCTCTATCATCTTTTTCCCTCTAATGCTTGCAGTTTCTGGGCCTCTACCCTCAGACTGAGATATTGCTTTTGTATGCAACTATATCACATCGGGTCTGTAGGGACGCGATTTATCGCGTCCACGTCCGCACATCGCGAAAAAACGAGATCAATCCATCTTTGACGAATTCTCGCCAGGCATGAGGCGATTTATCGCGTCCACGTCCGCACATCGCGCAAAATCACTGGACAATAACACATCGCGAAAAAAACGCCTTGACGTGTTCGCCTCGATTCTCTACAATGAACAGTGAAGGCTCCAATGTTAAAGAATCGGCCTCTTTAGGAAGGGGACGCTATGGCAGACCGTGTAGGGGAACAATTTGGTAGCTATCGCCTGGTACGCCTGTTGGGACAGGGAGGCTTCGCCGAAGTCTACCTTGGTCAACATAACTACCTGGATACTCCGGCTGCTATCAAGGTGCTCCATCACCGCTTAGCCAGTGATGATATAGACAGCTTTCTCAACGAGGCACGGACCATCGCCCGCCTGATTCATCCGCAGATTGTACGCGTGCTCGAATTTAATGTGCAGGATAATGTCCCCTACCTCGTGGTGGACTATGCCCCCAATGGCACGCTGCGTAAGAAGTATACGAGGGGCACACAACTGCCGGTAGCAACAGTAGTCAGCTATGTGCGCCAAATTGCCTCGGCGCTGCAATATGCGCATGAGCAGAAGATTATTCATCGCGATGTCAAGCCTGAAAATATGCTGATTGGTCGGCAACATGAAATTCTGCTCAGTGATTTTGGTATTGCCCTGGTTGCTCAGAGTTCGCACTATGAAAGCACGCAGGGCATACAGGAGCTGGCGGGAACCATCGCATATATGGCTCCTGAGCAGATTCAATCACAGGCTGGCCCGGCCAGTGACCAGTATTCCCTTGCTGTCGTTACCTACGAGTGGCTAAGCGGCGCGCGACCCTTTCAGGGGTCATTCGCTGAAGTTGCCGTGAAACATACGATGGTCGCTCCTCCCCCTTTACGTGAAAAAGTGCCAACGCTTCCCGCCGAGGTCGAAGCAGTGGTGATGAAAGCGCTGGCTAAAGACCCGAAGGATCGCTATGCCAGTATTCAGGCGTTCGCGTCAGCGCTGGAGCGGTGAAAGGGGAGATGTATCTGGCCAGGAATCGGCCCCGTTACCTGTTAGTGCGGAACAAAGTAGCCCTGTCCCACCGGTCGCGTCTCTGTCTCCTGCGACGACAACACTTTTGAAACTGCTTCGCCGGCATCCAGTTGAGACGACGGGCTTAAAAAAATCGCTGACAACTACGCCTTTGCCTCCTGGTACGGAAACTTCGCCGCATTTGATAACGCGCCGCAGATTGCTCATGGGATTGGCGGGAATCGCTGCAGTGGGAGTGGTTGCAGGTGGACTGGCTGTGGTCACACATCTACCCGGTTCTCCAGGTATTAGTACTTCACCCAACATTACCCAGGGCCAGGCGCTTTACACCTATCGTGGTCATACAATGCGCGTATGGTCAACTGCCTGGGCGCCTCGAACCCAGCGTATCGTCTCCGCGAGCAGCGATGACACCGTCCAGGTCTGGGATGCTATGACCGGTGATCACCGCAATGTCTATCGCCAACATACTGATACAGTGTATACTGCGGCGTGGTCGCCCGATGGCACGCGTATCGCTTCAGGCAGTTATGATCAGACGGTACAAATCTGGGATGCGACCTTTGGCGATCACTATGTCACCTATAATGGTCATACATCGTGGGTATGGTCGGTGGCGTGGTCGCCTGGCGGCAACCGCATTGCCTCGGCAGGTGGCGATGCGACAGTGCATGTCTGGGATGCAGCCGGTGGCGGCCATACCAGCATCTACCGGGGGCATACGGCTCCGGTGTATGCTGTAGCGTGGTCGCCCGATGGCACGCGCATCGCCTCGGCAGGTGGCGATGGTATGGTAGCCATCTGGAATGTGGCCGATGGCAAGCTGCTGTATGCCTACGAACCGGGCAACGCGCCTATATGGTCGGTAGGCTGGTCACCCAATGGTATACGCATTGTTTCGGCAGGGGATGATAACACCGTGCAGGTCTGGGATGCTGCCGATGGTGGGCATCTCTACGTGTATCACGGTCACAGCGATTTTGTCTATGCCGCCGCCTGGTCGCCCGATGGCAAGCGCATCGCCTCGGCAGGCGCCGACAAAACGGTGCAGGTCTGGAATGCGATCGACGGCGGCAATGTCTTCACCTATACCGGTCATTCCGATGCCGTGCGCTCTCTAACGTGGTCGCATGATGGGAAATATATCGCTTCCGGTTCCTGGGATGAAACGGTGCAGGTGTGGCAAGCGAAATAATATTCTGCTTCATACTTTAGTCAATTTCCTCTTGACAATCCCCTTACTCATCAGTACACTTTCTAATAAGAGATCAGTTGTCAGACATCTGACATCAGAACACAAGTGAGGGGCGTAGTAACATGGTACGCGCGACAATAACACGGCAATCAATAGTGCAGCAGATGCATGACGCGTTTATAGACCTCTGAATTAGAACTGGCTGAGCGCTTCAATGTCAGCCGGGCCACAGTTCGTGAAGCTCTCAAGGGGTTGGTGCAAGAGGGGTTGCTGGATTGTCGTCATGGAAAAGGCTATTTTGTGCTGTCGCGCGAGGCAATCATTCATAAGCCTATCACCCAGCTTCAGAGCGTCACCGACCTGATGAGTGATATGGGCTATACCGTCGAAAATCGTGTGCTGCGTGTGCGAGAAGAGGTGCCTACGCCCCAGGTGCGCCGTAATTTACAATTGGACGAAGGGCAAAGCGTTTTGCAACTGGAGCGCGTGCGCTGTTCGCGCGATGAGCCGCTCATCTACTCGATAGATATTTTCCCGCGCGCGTTTATCCCCGGACTCTGGCAAGACCAGGATTGGACAGGCTCACTGCTCAACCTCTTTGATGAACGCTGGCAGGTACATATCGCCAGCAGTCGCACGAAAATACGCGCGGTTCTTCTCTCTCCGGCATTGTGCGCTGAGATTGGCGTGCCCGTGCATACCGCGTGGCTATGCATGGAGCAATTGAATGTGACCAAAGATGGCAGGCCGGTACTCTTCTCACAAGACTACCACCGGGGTGAAAATTTCGAGTTTAACGTCACAAGGCGGCGGTATTGATCTTAAAGCGTTATCCCTGGTATGGAAGGACACCAATGAGTGACTTACTGCATTTCAACGTTCCATTGAAAACCACATCCTCTCCGGCGTCTGCTCCCCCCATTCCGGCAGAGGACCTTACACGCCAGTATGCCTTGATCGAGGAGGAGGTGCTTAAAGCCATCAACCGGGCATTACCTCGTGGCCGCTACACTATGGGCCCTGAGTTGGCCGCGTTTGAACATGCATGGGCTGCATTTTGTGGCACGCGCTATGCTATTGGCGTCAGCAATGGCACTGATGCGCTGCACCTGGCGCTGACAGCATTTGATATAGGCCCGGGAGATGAAGTAATTACTGTTCCAAACACGTATATTGCCACTGCCTTTGCCATCACCTACGTTGGCGCAACACCCGTTTTTGTTGATGTTCTGCCGGACACCTACAATCTCAACCCCGACCTGCTGGAAGCAGCTATCACCGAACGCACCCGCGCCATCATCCCCGTGCATATTTATGGACAGCCCTGCGACATGGAGCCCATACTCTCAATTGCGCGCGAGCACGGATTGCGCGTGATTGAAGACGTTGCGCATGCGCATGGAGCGTACTATCACGGGGCTTCAACGGGATCATTTGGTGATATCGGCTGCTACTCCTTCTATCCGACCAAGACCTTCGGGGCGCTGGGCGATGCCGGTGCAATCGTAACCAACGATCCTGAACTCAACGATCGCATACGCCAGCTGCGCTACATGGGGCAGAAGGTCAAACACACGCACGAGATACTTGGTTTCCAGAAACGTATGGATGAAATTCACGCGGCCATTTTGCATGTCAAGCTCCCCCATTTGAGGCAATGGATAGCGCGCCGCCAGGAAATTGCCGCCCGCTATAGCGAATTGCTGGTGAATACACCTGTCATTCTTCCCTATGTCGCCCCAGAATGCACGCATGCTTATTATCTCTATACCATCCTGGCTCCGCGCCGTGACGAATTGCAAGCATACCTGGCAGAGCAGGGCATCGGCACTCAGATCATTTATCCAATACTTGTCCCTGATCAGGGCGCGTACCAGAATGCGAACTTGCGCTGCGGACCTATACCGGTAGCGCGTTCGCTGGTCGGGCAGATACTTTCACTACCCATGTTCCCTGAACTACGCGACGATGAAGTTGAACGCGTCGCCGCCGCCATTCGCGCATTTTACGAATAGTTGGAACCGGCGCGCTCACACAGATGATGTACGGAGGTACACATGTCGGCTATCACGCTCGCGGTCCTGGGTGGAAGTGGAGTTGCAACACCAGCGCTCATACAGGCATTGCTGGATTGGACAGGACATGTCCAGCATCGACCAGAACTGCGCGTTGTGTTACTGGGACGCTCTCCAGAGAAGCTGGAGCGTGTACGCGCGGTGTGCGAGCAGATGGTACGGGATGCACATCCAATCATAAATATAGAAGCAACGACTGATCTACGTGTGGGACTGAAAAAGGCGAATTATGTGCTGAATCAGGTGCGCGTTGGAGGGCTTGAAGCGCGTGCCCATGACGAAACCTTTCCCCAGGCGCTCGGTTTTCCCGGAGAAGAGACGGTTGGGCCGGGCGGCTTTGCCAATGCGCTGCGTACTCTTCCCGTTGTTGTTGCAGCGCTGCGCGTGGTGAATGAAGTTGCGCCCAATGCCGTCGTGTTAAATCTCACCAACCCTGCCAGCCTTGTGCAGTACGCGGCATCGCTTTACACGCATACGAATATTCTCAGCCTGTGCGATTCGCCCATCACGCTGGGAGAAGACCTGGCAAAGCTGGTGGAGCAGCCGCGTTCAGCAGTGGAAATTGGATACCTGGGCATGAATCACCTGGGTTGGGTTGTCTCCATGTGCAACGCGGAACAGGATTTGATGCCTCTCGCGCTGGAGCGTATCGATCGGCTGGCATACCTGGGTGTGGATGCCACGTATATACGCGCCAGCCGGGCCATTCCAATTCCCTATGTGCGCTATTATCTCCATCCCGAACGCATGCTCGCGCAGCAGCAGGGGAAAACACCCCGCGCTCGCCAGTTGTTGGCACTCGAAGAAGAATTGCTGAGCCATTACGAGCGTCTTAGTGCACTAGATGATGGCGGAGTCTCTGCATCAACAGCAGTAGCGAAACGAGGAGCCGTCTGGTACAGCGCCATCATAGTACCTGTACTCGATGCGCTCATCAACGATCATCCTAGGATGGAAATCGTAAGCGTTGCCAACGAGCACCTGATTCCCTGGTTGCCGCCTGAGACGGTCGTAGAGGTTCCTTGCAGGATTGACGCTCAGGGCGCCCATCCTCTGCCTGTGCCGGAGTACCTGCTGCCCCTTGAATTGCGCACGCTGCTCTATTCCCTGGCTCTCTATGAGGAACTGGCCGCGCCCGCCATTATCGAACACAACCGCGACCTGGCATTGCGCGCACTTGTTGCTCATCCTATGGTGCACACCGTCGAACGCGCCGAGCGTGTACTGAACGCCGTGTGGCCTACCGGAGGTATCTAATCATGGAGGATGACCCTGGCGATCGCTCTGGTGAAACCTGCATCGGCGCGCTCGATATTGGGGGGACAAAAATCCTGGCGGGGATCATCGATCCATCGGGGAAAATTGTAGCGCGCCGTAGTATTGGGACGCTGGCGGAGCGTGGTGCTGAAGATGTCGTTGCGCGCTGTGTCTCACTGTTGCGTGAGTTAGCGCGAGAAGCGCAGGTGGCGGTTGAGATGCTGGCGGGGATTGGTTGTAGTGTACCCGGCCCCTTAGATCCCGAGGGTGGCGTAGTGCTGTTCTCGCCCAACCTGGGCTGGCGCAATGTACCCCTCGCGCAATGGTTACGGCATCAATGTGGTGTTCCGGTAGAGATCGAGGATGATGCCCGCTGTGCCGCGTCAGGTGAGGCGCGCAGGGGCGCGGCACGCGGTGCAGCAATGGCTGTCTATATCACCATTAGCACGGGTATTGGCGGTGGCCTGATCATCAATGGGCGCGTCTATCGCGGCGCGCATGGTTTCGCGGGTGAAATAGGGCATATGACGCTGGAAGCTAACGGCCCTCCCTGTTCATGCGGCAATAACGGCTGCTTTGAAAGTCTGGCGTCCGGTTCCGCCATTGCTGCGCGTGCGCGCCAGGCTCTACTGCACGGGGACGAAACTACTCTTGACTGCCGAACAGGTCATTCAGGCGGCGCAAGCTGGCGATGCCGTTGCCACGCGTATCGTTGAGGCGGCAGGCGTCTACGTAGGTATTGGATTGGCAGCAGTAGCTACTGCCTTTGATCCGCAAATTATTGTGCTAGGTGGCGGCGTTGTACGCCAGGAGGGAATACTGCTCAGGCGGGCATATGAGACGTTTCGGGAGCGCGCGCTTGCGCCGCTTGGATCGCTTGTGCCCATTGTACCCGCCGCATTGGGCGACGAGAGCGGTCTTTGGGGAGCAGTTGCATTAATTGAAGATCGTATCAGGTAATCAGGTAGATATCTAATTATGCAACGCCCGATTACTGGCGCATTTGCCGAACAGCTTGCGCTGAAATCTGATGTTTGAAAGGAGGTGAAAGACGTAAGGGTGCAATTATAAACATTAATAAATTGTTCGGGTATCTGTAGGGGCGCCATTCATGGCGCCCGAGATGCAGGGAATCGGCCTGAAAGGTGGGCGCCATGAATGACGCCCCTACAGATCATAATCTTGGATGTGTCCAGTTCTTCGTACTACATTTGGAGGTAATATGGCTAGATATGCCGAGGGCGCCAGTTCAGCGCCAACCGTCTTTGTTCGCCAGGCGACAGGCCTGGTGCGTGAACTCTCCTGGTTCGATACCTTCATTATGGTGTTCGCCATCCTCAATGTGCCCCTGGGTCTCTCCGAGGTAGCGGCCTTCGCGACAGGCGCAAGCGCGTACCCTTCCGCGAATATGCCACTGGCGTTCATTCTTTCTGCCCCGGCCATGCTCACGCTTGGTATGGTGTACGCACTATTTACGGCAGCCATGCCGCGCTCCGGAGGAGACTATGTGTGGGCCAGTCGCATCCTTCACCCCTCGATTGGCTTCGGCGTCAACTTCTTCGTCTCGTTTATCCTGCTGTCGAGCGCCGGGCTGAATAGTTTGTTGATGGCGACGTGGTTCTTGCCGCCCGTCTTTCATATCATCGGCCTGGATAACGTAGCTGCATTTTGCGCCGATACGACAGGCTTTGGCGCGGTTACAGTAGGTACCATTGTGACGCTGTTATTGCTTGGCGTATTCTTGCTCGGTTTGCGCAGGGTGCGCCAGATCATGTTTGGCCTGTTCGCGTTCATCATGGCTGGCACCATTTTCTGGCTGATTTTGCTCTTCGTCTTACCGCATAGCGATTTTGTCGCGAGCTTCAATGCTGGTCAGGGCAGTGGAGCTTACCAGTCTGTACTTAATAACGCTGCCAAAGCAGGCTTCGCAATCTTGCCCAGCGCGGTCTTCCTGAATACCTTCTCGGCGGTCATCTACGCCTTCCA